>JAFGTS010000022.1 GCA_016933965.1 Deltaproteobacteria bacterium
CAATGTCTATCTCAGGCCATAAGACACGATCAGTTTTTGATCGTTACAACATCGTCAATGACACCGACCTAATGCTTGCTGCACATAAGCAGGAAGTGTATCTCAAATCCCAAATAGGCACAATTTCAGGCACAGTTCACAAAATCGGCGAAAAAAGAGCAGTCGGTCAGTCGAGCTAACCCCTTGAAATCATGGTGCCTGGGGCGGGAATCGAACCCGCACAGAGGCAAGCTCCGAGGGATTTTAAGTCCCTTGCGTCTACCAGTTCCGCCACCCAGGCATGTATGATGACCCTGACCGCCCGCTAATCAAGGAGAAACGAATGGTCCGGCAGTCGATTCGTCTTTGCGTTCTGGCTATAGCATTTTAAAAAACCTGTCAATACCTTAATCCGGGCAATTCACGGTTGATTCAGAAGTCGATGAGAATTTTCAGGGTATCCTTCCTTTTCTCACTTCCCTTCTTGAAGAATATCAGCCACCTGTGATAATGCAGTGAAGCGCTGGCAGCAGCAGTGTCACAGTTAAGTCCTATATCACAAAAGGAGACGGCCTGTAATGCAGGATGTTGACATTATCATCTCCGGCGGCACGGTGCTCACCATGGATGGTACCGAACCGCCGATCCATGACGGATACATCGCGATCAGGGGGGATGAGATAATCGCCGTCGGTGACAGGAATACCATGTCTCCGCTCTATCGGGGGAAACGAACCCTTGAAGCAGCGAATCACCTGGTCATGCCGGGCCTCGTCAATTGCCATACCCATGCCGCCATGACCTGTTTCAGGGGCATTGCCGACGATAAGGAGCTCATGGACTGGCTGAACAATTACATATTCCCGGCTGAATCGCGGAACGTCGATCCCGAGCTTGTCTACTGGGGCAGCCTCCTGGCCTGCGCTGAGATGATACGATCGGGAACAACCACGTTCTGCGACATGTATCTCTTTGAAGAAGAAACGGCACAGGCTGCCCATCGCGCCGGTATGCGGTGTCTCCTGGGGGAGGTGCTCTTCGATTTTCCGTCTCCCAATATCAAGACACCCGAAGAAGGCCTCGCATACACGGAACGGCTCATCGATAAATGGCATGACGATCCGCTGGTTTCCATCGTGGTCGAGCCACATTCCCTGTACACCTGCTCACCGGAGCTTCTCAAGGCCGCCAAGGCACTCGCCAACCGTTATGGCGTCCCCTATGCGACCCATTTTCTGGAAAACCGGGGAGAGTTCGACCAATTGAAGGCAAAGCTCGGCAGGCGCGCCTCCCTGTATCTGAAAGATATCGGCTGTCTCGACGAGCGGTTCTTTGCCTTTCACTGTGTGTACATGGATGCCAAGGACATAGATATCTTCGCCGAGCATGGCTGCAAGGTGGTCCACAACCCGGAGAGCAATATGAAACTGGCATCGGGAACACCGCTCCTTTCGGTCATGCAGGAACGAGGACTGACCGTCGGCCTCGGAACAGACGGCTGCGCCAGCAACAACAATCTGGATATGCTGCAGGAAATGGATACGGCGGCGAAACTTGAAAAGGTAGTGCGTTTCAATCCGACGGCCATGGCCGCAATGACCGTCGCGCGCATGGCCACAACCGACGGCGCCAGGGTGCTCGGCCTTGAAAACGTTACGGGACGATTGAAGCCCGGCATGAAGGCCGACATTATCATGATCGACCTCGACAGGCCGCACTTGACCCCCGTTTATGATGAATATTCAACACTGGTGTATGCGGCGAACGGTTCCGACGTGACGACGGTGATCATCAACGGGAGACCGGTCATGGAAGACCGGACGCTCCTGACGATCGACGAAAAGGAAGTAATGGACCGTGTCGAAAACATTTCCCGGCGTATCAAGAAGAACATGGGGTTTGACACATGACGCAGGAAAAACTCGACATTCTCATTCACAGTGGCGCGCTTATCACCATGTCCGAGAACATGGATGTTATCGAGGATCCTTTCATTGGGATCCGTGACGGACGTATCCTTTTCGTCAGGAATCCGGAACAGGCGTCCGCGTCATGGAGTGCCGAAACGACCATCGATGCGACGGGACAGGTCATCATGCCGGGCCTTGTCAATACGCACACGCACCTTCCCATGATCTGCTTCAGGGGGTACGCGGACGATCTGCCCCTCATGGAATGGCTCAACGAGCACATCTTTCCCGCGGAAGCGAAATTCGTGAACCCCGAGATGGTGTACCAAGGATCGCTGCTGGCAATGGCTGAAATGATACTCTCGGGAACCACGACATTCTGCGACGCCTATTTTTTTGAGGACCGCGTCGCCCGGGCCGCCCTGGACAGCGGTATGAGAGCCGTCGTCAGCCAGGGGTTCCTCGATTTCCCAACCGTGGACAACCCTGAGCCCGCGAGAAATCCCGACATTGCGGAATCGTTTGTTAAAACATGGCGGGGGGTATCGGACCGCATCACGCCCGCGCTCTTCTGTCACTCGCCGTATACCTGTTCACCGGAAACCTTGAAGAAGATCAAGAACATCGCCCGCAGGGAAGATGTCCTCTACCTGACCCACCTTTCAGAAACCATAGCCGAGGTTGAAGAGATCAAGAATCGCTACGGGAAAACACCGGTCCATCATCTTGAAGCGATCGACGTCCTCGATGAAGGGACCGTCTCCGTTCATTGTGTCTGGATACACAACAGCGAGGTTGAGATCCTCGCCCGGCACGGCGTCAAGGTATCACACACGCCGGAGAGCAACATGAAACTGGCGACGGGCACCGCTCCCGTGCCGGAAATGCTCCGGCATGGTATCACCGTTGGGCTGGGAACAGACGGGTGCGCCAGTAACAATGACCTCGACCTCTTCCTGGAAATGGGAACGGCGGCGAAAATCCACAAGCTCGAATCCCTTGATCCGACGACCATGGACGCCCGGACGACGGTGCGGATGGCAACGCTCGGCAGCGCCCGTGTCCTCGGCCTCGACGACCGCATCGGTTCGATAGAACCCGGCAAGCGCGCCGACATCGTCCTGGTCGACTTCCGAAAACCCCACCTGACACCCGTTTATGACTATTATTCACACATCGTGTATGCCGCATCCGGCTCCGATGTAAGCACTGTGGTCATAGACGGGAAAGTTGTCATGCGGGACCGCATGATAATGACGATCGACGTAGCTGACGCCATGAAAAAAGTCCGTGAGATCGCCGGCAGGATCGCCGGTGCCGGCAATATCCGAAACGTTTGACCCCTGCTGCCGTTACCCATCCGCGGGACGGTGCTTTTTGAGAAATGCCATCTTTCTGGCGGTCACTTCATCAGCACATATACAGGCGGGCATGATGTGAAACCCGCCTTCCACGACATAGAGCTCCGCTCCGGGGATCGATGATGCCGTAAACACAGCGTGTTCCATGGAGACATCGTGATCGTCCGTTCCATGCACCACCAGGGTCGGCACCCGTATGTCCCCCAGAGCAGGTTCCTTTATGACGGCAAGTTGTTCCAGGTCGTTGGCAAGTCCCCTCCGGCGAAGGCTTGTGGGGCTCATGGACTTCAGAACCCCCATGAGAATTTGTTCCTTTTCAGGGTTTTGCATTATCCGCGAAAGAACCGCCTTGACCTTGTCTTCACTCAGCGTGCTTTCCATGTCTATCATTGACCGGAACGTTATTTCAGGCTCATGGCGTGCAAAAAGATTCATGAGCCAGTTGATCGGATCATTGAACATGAGCCGGGAATAGAGAAGTTTTTCCTCCACGTTGCCGGGATCTATCACGTACCGTTTACTGACGGCGCATTCCATGATCAGGGCCCATATCCGGTCGGGATGACGGAGGGCGAAGTGGAGACCGACAGGGCCTCCTGCCGAGTAGGCAAGCAGGGCCGCCCGATCTATTCCGATGGAATCCATCAAGGCCGCCAGGGCGTCTGCCTGCTCTTCGAAGGTTTCTCCCACTTTCAACGGCGTTCGGAGATATCCCGGCCTGGACCAGGACAGGACACGAAAGCCTTTATCAAGCATATCCGGGTACAGGGCGAATATCTGGTCGTATCCGCCCGGTGCCCCATGCAACCCCGCCAGCCAGGGGCCTGCGTATCCGCTCAGAGCGAATTCGATCCGTCCCCGCGCGGTTTTCACCACCGAACTGCGTTCTCGGAGCTCTTTTTTCAGATCATGCCGCCAGACGAAGAACTCATCATTAAGGATGCCCTGTTTCATCATCGGTCCTGTGCCATTCCCCATCCCCGTCAGGAGGAACGGTTTTCAGCGGGAGTGCCCCCTGATCCAGTCGGCGGTGTAGCGGAATACAGCCTCCCGATGCCGGTCGATGCACCCCGCGTGTCCGGTCTCGGGAAGAATGATCATCTTCTTTTCACAGGTCAGCCGTTCAAAGAGGCGACGCGATGAATCTGAAGGGTCGACTTCATCATTCTCTCCATGGAGGACAAGGGTCGGAACGCTGATGGAATGTACCCGGTCAATAGTGTTCACCACTGATGCCTGGTACGCTCCCGGTACGGGAACAAAGGCAGCCTGGAAACGCGGGTCCTCGATGATGGAACGGTGCGCTTCACTATCCCAGGCTATTTTTCGCTTTCCCACGAGGTCACGAAGTGGCAATTGAACAGGCCGGCCGGTCACCGCCTTTTTTGCAGCCGCAAAGGGAAGCAATGCCGCATAGAGGAGCATATCAAGAGGGGTCATCACGTTCCTTACGGTTGCGGCGAACACGACAAGGCTTCTGAGCCTCGGCTCCACAAGGGCGGCTTCCAGGACGGCCGTTCCGCCCGTTGAAAGTCCGAATGCCGAGATCCCGTGAGGATCGATACCTGTTTCATCAATGAGAAAGTCAAGGGCACCGCGGATGTCCGATATCCAGCGGCGGATGTTCACATGATACCGCTCGCCGTCACTCTCACCATGTCCGTTCATGTCGGGGACGAGAGTCGTTATTCCCCGTTCTGAAAGATACGCGGCCAGCTCGAAATAGCGCTCCTTGAACTCAAAGGCGCCGTGACAGATGACCACCGCCGGACAGTGGTCTTTCCGTTCCTTTCCGAACAGGGCCGCCCGGATCGTATTTCCACCGGAACGGTATGTGATACCAGTTCCCGGCCCGCTCATGGAGCACCACCGTTTCCCAGGGCCGGTCCGTTCCGTTTTCCCGCCTTCCTCAACCTGCGATAAAAATTACGGGCATATCGAACACCTTCGGGTCCTGCAAGAAGAACCCCGATGCCCAGCATTATCCAACTGATGCCGTAAAGCGTGATGCCGAGGTAGGCGGGGAACATACTGTGCCGCTGAATGGCAAACGAGTCGCAGACCAGCATGGCGGCCCAGCCGAGGGGTTGATTCGTCGTCAAAAGGATGATGCCGACCCAGAAACGGTAAGGGTGTTTCATTCCCTCCCCCAGTGCACCCCATGCATTGTATTCGGATAAACAAAATTCCAGCCTTGAAAACAGCCACGGAGATTCAGCTGCCGATCCTCTGATAGGTTTTCCAGCCCTCGGACAATCCAAGGACCTCAAACTGTTTCCTGACATCCTCGTTTGGAGCTTGAAACAGATATTGAAAACTATTGTCCGTAATATTCTGTATCTCCACTTTCGAAGGCGTCATGGGCTGCCATGTCGTCCATGTTCCATCAGCCGTTATTATGCGTCGATATTTGTCGGACCACTCAAGGGTACCCCCCTCAACCCTATATTCCCCCTTTAATTCTTCCACAGCCACGTTATTGTTGTATGTAGTCGCCGCATAAGTACCGTCATCCTTGTAACGGACTTGCTGTCTGACCATGATCGGCTGCTCCTGGTAAGTAACTTGGAATTCGATTTCGTAAAGTCCCGGCCTTATGCTGTTAACGCCTTCCTCTTTTTCCGATGAACAACCAAACACCAGCAACATGACGATAATGAGAATTATTTTCCTCTGCATATTAGATAGCACCTCTTGGGAATATCTAAGATCCACATCCAATAGATATTGCGTGTACGTGTTTTTTATAGCTGTACTTTGCCGTTCTCTATCATAGTGACTTATTCCCCATTGGCAAAGATGTACTTACCGTGCCCCCTTCGCGGCGATCTCCTCAAATATCTCTATGGACGGATCCCCATCGAGGAGCGGCGCGACGGCAAGAAAAAGCTCCTGAAATTCCTTTGTCGACCCATGGTATGCCAGGGCGTCACCGTCACGGTATTTTTCATAGACAAGGAATTTCCCCGCATCGTTCTTGGAACGGTGAAGAATGTATGACAGGGTCCCCTCTTCCTTTTCAACGGCAGGCATGAACCCGTTCAACGCTTTTTCCATTTCACCTTCTTTTCCCGATTTTGCCTTCATGACAGCCACGACAACGACCATGTTCGCCTCCTTCCTTTTTTCCCTCGACCATTATGTGTCCGGGCATAAATCCACCGAATCGTTCCGTAATACAGAAAGGCGCTTTTGTAAAGCCCTTATTATGTGATCACCGGATCGTCGTGAACGATCTTGCTCAGCTGATCACACACTTCCGGCAGATGGAATCGATCCAGTTCAGACTCTCTTGCAGACCTCTTTTCGATCATCCAGGACCCGACATCACAAATCGGATCTTCGGACCAGTTCCATCGACCAGGAAGACATCATCACTTCACCGCGGAGCAGGACCCCCCTGTTCGTGTACCGCTCATGTGACAGGCGAAGCAGGTATTCAAATCCCCGATAATCTCCCGTGGCGCTTCGAAACAGCGACAGGATCGAATCGGAAACGATGATGAAATCTCCCATGAGCCTTCCCAGCGTAGGATTCCGGGAAACCCAGGTCGTTCTCGATTCATGGGGTTTGAACGGTTTTATTTCATAGTGATTGAAAATTTCAACCGGTTCCGGGAAATAGACCGTTATCGAGCCTTCATTGATCCAGAGGGTGTCGCCGTGTATGATGTGGGCGGTCCCCCGCGCCTGTACCGTCCGCCCGAACTCGTCCGTATAGTATCCCTCGGCGTTCCATATCCCCGGCTCGGCCAGAAATGAATGGGTCACCGTCACTATTGAGAGTTCTTCATCCATCGACCTTCACCGTGTCCGATCTGTCGGCCCGCAGCGAGCCTATCAGGGGGCAGAGCAAGCCGCCGACATAGGTGAGCTCAACCCCCCGGATCCCCCCCGGCAACTGATCCCATTCGACCAGTGTATAGAACAGGCCGCTGTAGCGGATGGACCCTCCGTCCTTGTACTGCGCGGTCTTCACGGCGAACAGCGGGGCCCGCCCCTGCCGCAGCCGTTCATAATCAATGCCGCCGAATCCCCATGAAAACAGAAAGAACGCCAGGTAAATGCAGAGCAGAAAAAGGACCATTCTGGATATTGAATATTTTCCACCGCCCATCGATCGCAGCTTTCGCCCCAGGGCGAAGAGAACGGGGATAATTCCAACGATCATGACGATAAAACCACCGGACCAGATGATGAGAGGAACGGCCGTGACGGTCCCGGTGGACAGGAGACGCCATAGAAGGCAGATCGTCACCGGCGCGATGAAAAGTGCCCCCGTGATAAGGCCCGGCGCGTAGCTGCGCATCACCAGCGTCGCGACGAGATGCGGCATGATGACGTTTATCAGCATCGCCGCACAGTATCCGGCGAAGAGATAGTCGCTGACACTCCCTTCGTGATCTGAGATGCTCAATGCGGTAATCACATATGCCGCCACGGTCAAAACGGTAACAGCGAACCTGAATTCAAACTCTCCCACCGCTCCATGGAATTTCCCCGCTTTTCGAGACCATCCGGGCAGCCATATCCACTCTTCAAGATTATGGAACGTCAGCGCAATTGGAAACAGCCACTGAATCTGATCGGTCATCGTGCCTTCCTTCCCCTCTTCTATGGGCGGATTCTACACAATTCCCGAAAGCAAGTAAATTGATAACCATCCGTGTGACCGGCGTCAGGACCTGGTCACGGGGCCGCTCGTATAGCGTGAAAGAAGAAACAGGGTCGGATAATTTCAGGATTACGGATTAGAGGATTATGGATTACGGATTACGGATTACGAATCACGATCCCTGACCCCCTCTCCCGGAACTGTTTCATCAGGCTCCCGCTGTGGCGGCGATGAGAAAAATAACACAGATCACTATCCCGATATAGACGGCCACCCTGAGTGCACCGATCTTCTCATGGGTAACCGAGAAGCCTCCCTTTCTGTCCCAGGAGGTGATACCGTTCTTGCTCAACCGGTTATAGGCCACGATCAGGGTCACCAGTGAGATCAGCGGGAGTCCCAGGCCGAGCCCGCGCACCCATACATTGAAACTTCTGCCCAGGGCTTCGACGTATGAAAGCTTACCCCCCGAATTCGTGCGCAGCGTCACCCGCAGAAGGGCCTTTCCCGGCGTAGCCCCCCATGATGAGAGAAGGATTGGTTCCACGAAGACAAAGAGAAAGAGGATAAGCACTCCCAGGACATTGTCGTTCATCATGAGGGCCGACGGGCAGAAGATCCCCACAAGGATCCCGAAGATAAGGGCGAAGAGTATAAGGTCCATCATTCTGGCCCAGTACCGGACCCAGGGACGGGCAGCGGGATAATATGAAACATCTTGCTCCGCACCTGATCCATCACCATATTCAACGTTCTCTTCCACGTCCGGGATGGCACCGGGCGTTTGAAACCCGCCGACCCGTGAGATCGGCAGCCAGTCCGTCTGACCGTCGGCCCACACGAGCGTGGCCCCGCCGATGGCGCCGGTGTCGACCAGGTGCTGCATTTCTTCGTCCGAGAAAGGCCCCATCTGTTCCTCTCCCCGCTTGTAGTACCATCGTTTCCCACTGTTCATGGATACCTCCCCGGTTCGGTTTTCTTTCTGTGTAAAAAGAGAATACCCTACCTGTCGTCTTTCTGTAAAGAGCGGTTTTTCCCTTGAACCCTTGAACCCTTGGCCCCTTGAATCCCGAAAAAGACAGCAACTTTTTCGGAGGTGAGCCTCTTGTTATAATCTCTCCCTTCCTTTAAGATTGACACCCGTGTCGTTTCGTTTTAGAACGGTCGGCCTTGAAAAAGAAAAAGATCGGCACATGATCGTTATGAAGAAAAAAAGCGTTCTGATCGGCATCAGCGGCGGTGTCGACAGCGCCGCTGCCGCTGCGCTCCTCATTGAGGGGGGCTTTCACGTGGAGGGACTGCACATAGAGAACGGATTCCCCGGCAGATCGGAGAGAGCCCTCCGCCAGATATCCGATCGGCTTCGTATTCCCATTCACCGTGTCGATGCATCATCACGATTCAGGCGTGAGATAGTCGATTATTTCATTTCAGAGTATGTCGAAGGACGGACACCGAATCCCTGCATCGTCTGCAACAAAAAGATAAAGTTTGCTCTGCTCATTGAAGAAGCCGCCGCCCGGGGGCTCGATCATTGCGCCACCGGCCATTATGCACGGATCGGCCGGAACGACGAAACCGGGGATTTGCACCTCCTGCGGGGCAGCGACAGCGCGAAGGACCAGTCCTACTTTCTTTTTGAACTGGGAAGAAAGGAACTGGAACTTCTTTTTTTCCCGAACGGGAATAAACGAAAACATTACATACAGCGGATCGCGCGTGATGCCGGCCTTGGTTCTCTCGCAGAACGGGAGAGCCAGGATATCTGCTTTATTCCTGATGATAATTACCGCCGTTTCTTGGAAAAGACCGTCGGTACCGCCGTGTTCTCGCCGGGGGTCATCGTGAACCGGCTCGGCGAGGTCGTCGGGAGACATCACG
The DNA here is from genome assembly GCA_016933965.1 of Deltaproteobacteria bacterium. Classification (NCBI taxonomy): domain Bacteria; kingdom Pseudomonadati; phylum Myxococcota; class Myxococcia; species Deltaproteobacteria bacterium. The sequence continues at coordinate 9,747 of JAFGTS010000022.1, forward strand.
GCATTCACACGGTCACGATCGGCCAGCGAAAGGGTCTGAACATCGCTTCCGAGCGTCCCTATTACGTTATCGATATAGACAGGGCATCGAACACGGTCATCGTGGGCCGTGATGAAGACCAGTTCTTCGACGGCCTGATCGCCGGGAAGACATCCTGGAGCTCTCCCCTCAGGAAGGAGCGGTTTCCCCTGAGAGCGCGGGTACATATCAGATACCGTCATCGCGGGGTCGACGCGACGATCACACCCGTCCCCGATGATCCCGATCGAATTCTTGTCCGCTTTGATTCCCCGCAGAAGGCCGTAACGCCCGGTCAGGCGGCGGTTTTTTATAATGACGACGCCCTTCTCGGCGGAGGGTGGATCGTAGGGGGTGTCCGCTATGATTAGGGTCGCCATAACCACCCTGGGTTGCAAGGTCAACCACTTCGAATCGGCGGCGATCTCAGAAGCGGTGGCGGTGCGGGGACACGGCATCGTTCCCTTCGAGAACACGGCGGATGTGTACGTCATCAACACCTGTACGGTCACAGGAAACACGGATTACCAGTCACGGCAGCTTATCAGAAGGGCCTGGAGAAGGAACCCCGCGGCATCGATAATCGTCACCGGTTGCTACGCGCAGACGTCGCCCGACCTCCTTGCGACAATGCCGGGTGTGACATTCGTCGTTGGAACGGGTGACAAGAAGATGATTCCCGATCTTATCGGGGAGGCCACCATGAGACACAAGCGGGTCATCGTCTCCCCTGCCGCGGAGCTCAGTCGGTACTCCCATCTCCCCCTCTCCCGGGATTCCCGTCAGACTCGGGCTTTCCTCAAGATCCAGGACGGATGTCATTCCTTCTGCAGTTACTGCATCATCCCCTACGCACGGGGTCCAAGCAGGAGCCTTGCCGAAGCGACCGTCATTGATCAGGTACGGGCCCTCAAGGCCGGCGGCCACCGGGAGATCGTTCTCACCGGTATCCATCTCGGCATGTACGGGCTTGATCTCAGGCCGGCGACCGATCTGGTCCGCCTGCTCCGGAGAATAGAAGAGGAAACCGATGTGGAGCGACTCCGCATCAGTTCCATTGAACCCATGGAGGTAACGGACGAACTCATCGACCGCATGGAGAGTTCCAGGATACTCTGCCGGCACCTCCACATCCCGCTTCAGAGCGGGTGCGACAGGATCCTGTCCGCCATGAACCGGAACTACGACACTGACCGGTTCAGGAGACGGCTTGAAGATATATGCAGGGCGATTCCCGGTGTCGGCGTCGGAATAGATGTCATGGCCGGGTTTCCCGGGGAAGGAGAAGATGAGTTCCTGGCGACCAGGGAGTTTGTGGATTCCCTTTCGCTTTCATATCTCCATGTGTTTCCCTATTCCCGGCGTCCCGGCACCGTTGCCGCCGGCCTGCCCTGCCAGACGGAAGCAAGCGTAATAAAGGAACGGGCGCGGATACTCCGGGAAATCGGTTTCCGCAAGCGGCGCTCTTTCAATGAAAGTTTCAGGGGAAAGGTCCTTACGGTCCTGGTCGAGGAAAAGCGTGATCGAAAAGCGGGATTTTTCAGGGGGTACTCGGACAACTACATCCCCGTGCTCATCGAGAACGGAACAGCGGATATGACGAACCGCATAATGGCGGTCGAGGCAACGGGGACCAGGGATAATTCACTCGTCGGGAGGGCCGTCATCCATGGATAAGGAACGGATCGGCCTGCTCGGTACGCTTGAAACGATCATCCGTCATCATTTTAAGGACCTTGGCGTCCTCGAAGAAGCCCTTACACACCGGTCATACGTCAATGAATGTCCCGGGACGGATAAAACGGACAATGAGCGACTCGAATTCCTCGGTGACGCCGTCATTCAACTCTGCGTCAGCGAACTGCTGATGGAGGAATTGCCCGATTCGTCCGAGGGAGACCTGACGAAACTGCGGGCCGCATTGGTGAATGAGCGCCGACTTGCAGATGTGGCACAGGTGTTCGGATTGGGTGATTACCTTCACCTGGGAAAGGGCGAAGAGACTTCGGGAGGGCGCTGCAAAAACTCCATCCTGGCCAACACCTTCGAAGCGGTTGCCGGTGCCGTTTTTCTTGACGGCGGATATGACGGGGCCCTCTCCTTCATCAAAGTCGCCCTCACGGACATCATTCGTGAATTGATCCAGGAACCGTCCCATCAGAACTTCAAGTCCCTCCTCCAGGAACTGTCTCAGAGGGAATACCGGACGTCTCCCTGCTACGAGCTTCTCAGCGAAACCGGCCCCGACCATGAAAAAAACTTCGAGGTCCGCGTTTCCGTGGGTGAGCACCTTACCGCCGCCGGGTCGGGAAAGAGCAAAAAGAGTGCCGAACAGAACGCGGCGCGAAAGGCCTATCTTGCATTGGTCGAAAAAGAGTAGGTCAGCATTCATGAAAACATTGATCATCCCTATATTCGTTGTCTATAAAGGTTGTCCGAACCGTTGCGTGTACTGTAACGAGAGGATCACCGCAGGTTTACATCCCGACCGCATCACTCGTGACCGCTTCAGGATGATCGTCGACACCCATATCGCCGGGACGACACGGAATTACGGAAAGGTACAGGTGGCGTTCTACGGCGGCAATTTCACCGGCATGAGCATGGAATACCAGGAAGAACTCCTGGGATTTGCCGAAGAATACATTGCCGGAGGTGTGGTCGACTCCGTCAGGATATCGACCCGTCCCGATTATATCGATGAGGTGCGTCTTTCCCTCCTGAACGCTCACCACGTGCGGACCGTCGAGATCGGCGCCCAGTCACTCATCGATACCGTCCTTGAACGCTCCCGGCGTGGGCACTCGGCCGATCAGGTGCGTCAGGCAGTGTCCCTTCTGCGGGAACAGGGTTTTGAAACGGGAATGCACCTCATGGCGGGCCTCCCCGGTGACAGCGATGAGGGTTTTCGATACACCGTGGAGGAGACCATCAGGCTTGAACCGGATATGGTCCGTATTCACCCGACCGTGGTCCTGAAAGATACGGCACTTTCAAGATCTTACCAGGCAGGAGACTATCGCCCTCTCAGCATGGAAGATGCCGTAGGGCTCTGCAAATACGCACTGGTCCGTTTCAAGCAGGAAGGGATCTCCGTCATCCGGATCGGCCTGCAGACAACGAGCGACATGGAGATCGAGGGGAATATCGTGGCCGGGCCCCATCATCCCGCTTTTCGTTCCCTTGTTGAGGGAGCGCTCTTTCTTGACATGACGGTGCGCCTGCTTGCCCGGGGAGGGCTTACCGAAGGGACCGTCGAATTCCTCGTTTCCCCGCGGGACGAGTCACGCTTCAGGGGCATGAAGAACGGGAACATCGCATTCTTCAGGAACCGGTATCCCTACCTCTCTATCAGTCTCGCCGCGGACCCCGGCCTTCCGGGGGATTCGCTCGTCATGAAGGGTCCGCGGGGAATGCTGGCAATGGCCGTGAGTGACCTGCCGGTACAGGCATGATCTACCGCCCCGCCGCTCAACGGATCATAACGAACAACAACCAACCAGAATAAATATATTTATTGACATCTTCATTTATTTCATCTAAACACAACCGGTAAAGCATCCCGCAGGATATTCGGCACCGGGGTATGCGCCAAGAAGTTGGGTATCGACATTTTGAAGTAAAGCGGTAAGCCACCATGTTCCTTGGAATGTGATGGTCATGTTCTCTCAAAGTGCGATCCGACTTTGGAAAATCACAAGAAAGGAGAAAGTCGCCGATGATAGAGGGAACGGTAAAATGGTTTAACGAGCGCAAAGGTTATGGCTTCATCACAAAAGATGACGGAGAAGACATCTTTGTGCATCACACCGCCATCCAGTCCGAAGGTTTTAGAACCCTCCACGAAGGCCAGCGAGTCAGTTTCGAGATTGAACAGGGGCGAAAAGGACCGTCTGCTGTTAACGTTAAAACACTGTAAGATCAAGGGTGCGGGGACAAAGAGATAATCTCATTGCCGATGGGGTTATCTCTTTTTTTTGAATATCCCGCACGGTGGTGACATCTTGTTCTTCTAACAGTGTTATGCCGCCTTCGGCAGATGCGGGCCCTGCCAGATATCCGGTGTCAGCGGTGCAAGGCCCCAGGCCGCCCGGGCCTTGTCGCATAGAGGGTTATGGACACCGTTCATCCAGGATGGCGCGAAATCACGGCAAACCGACGAGCGGCGCTCATAGATCGTACAGAACACGCTCCCGCCGATGACACCTGAAAGAGCGCAGCAACGGGGATCGTTCCCGTTCGTGCCTCTCATGACATATCGAAAAGCATCGAATTTCTGAACCATCTCAAGGGGGACGGAGATATCATCTTCGCCCGCTTCGGCCCAGTAAAAAGAAGCTCGATAAAATGCACAACACGCCCCGCACTCGAGGCAGGGATTAATGCCGTCCATACAATCGATGTCGCCTCTCTTTCTTCAAACACCATCCGGTAATGCGACGCAAATATATGCCTTCTTTTTTTATTTGCAAGAGAATTGTTTCAATTGCATGTTGCCTGACCGGCATACCTTTTGAAACGGCCATTGAAACGTTTTCAGGGACCGGGGATCATGATTCGTGAACCGTGATTTGGGGTTCGTAATCCGTAATCCGCTAATCCATAATCCGCCCAAGCTAAAGAACAGTTGCCTTTTGTCAGCTCTTTGGATATGCAGGAACGTAACGGCAACGGGTCTGTGGTGTCTCCCGCGATCAATGAGGGCGGCCATGGCGGCAAAAAGAAATTTCTGGCGTGAAAAGTCACTGTGGGATATGACCACCGGGGAATGGGAGTCACTCTGTGACGGCTGCGGATGGTGCTGTCTGATCAAGATCGAGGATGATACGACACAAACCGTTCATTATACCGGTGTAGCCTGCAGGTTCCTCGATCTTGAGACCTGCCGGTGCACCTGTTACGAAAACAGGACCCGGCATGCTCAAGACTGCCTGGTGCTTGCTCCCGACATGATCGCCGAACTCACCTGGCTGCCTTCGACTTGCGCCTATCGCCTGATTTTTGAGGGACGCGACCTTCCCTGGTGGCACCATCTCGTAACAGGTGACCGGGAGACGGTCCACGATGCGGGTTTCTCCGTCCGTTCCGTGGCGATCAGTGAAAAATTCGTCAACCTCGCTGACCTGGAAGCCTATGTCCTTGACCGTCAAATATGACCCCATCAGGTGAATTCCACTGAAAAGAGTCGGCATGTCCCTGCTTCTGATCAATCCACCCATTGTGAAACCCTGCGAACCGCCGGCCGGTCTCGCATACCTGGCCGGCGCGCTGCATGCTCATTCTCTCCCCTACACCGTCCTTGACGCAAATATCGAGGGGATCCTCCACATCGCGGGCCTTCCCGCGATATCAGGCGATACCTGGACCCGACGGGCCGGCCGTCATGTTCAGCGAAACCTGAACGCCCTCAGGGATCGAAGGACCTTTGGAAATGTCGACCGCTACAAGCGTGCCGTCATTGATGTGAACAGGATTCTGCAGGTCAACACGGAGACCGGTGGGTTCCGCGTCACCCTGTCCAATTTCCAGGATTCCTTCCGTTCACCGCTGAGAAGCGCCGATCTCATGGAGAGCTTCAGGGAGTTCGAGAAAAACCCTTTCTTTTCCTATTTTCAGGAACGCTTTCAGCCCCTTCTCGAAAGGATCCGGCCGTCAATGGTGGGATTTTCTCTCAACTACCTGAGCCAGGCTTTGTGCACCTTCGCCATGATGGGATTTCTCAGGCATCTCCATCCCCGGGTGAAGATCCTCCTCGGCGGCGGGCTCGTGAATTCCTGGATGAAAAGCCCCGCCTGGTCCGACCCTTTCAGGGAGATCGTCGATCATTGTATCGCCGGTCCCGGAGAGGCCCCTCTGTTCGGCATTCTCGGCAAGGAACCGCCGGTGCGATCCTCAGCACCCCGCTATGACGATTTTCCCATCTCATCATACCTTTCCCCGGGGTTCATTCTGCCATACAGTGCCTCACGCGGATGTTACTGGCAGCAATGTTCGTTCTGTCCCGAACGGGCGGAAGGCAACTCCTTTGAACCCGTCCCTCCCTCACGGGTCATTTCCGACCTTCGCCGGCTCTCCGAAAAAACCGCCCCCGCACTGATCCATCTACTGGATAACTCTATACCCCCCACCCTGCTCAATATGCTGGCCGATACCCATCCCGGCGCTCCCTGGTTCGGCTTCGCCAGAATATCCAACATCCCGATCGACCTTGAATTCTGCAGGTCTCTGAAACGTTCGGGGTGTGTGATGCTGAAGCTTGGAGTGGAATCGGGAAGCCAAGAGGTCCTCGATGCCATGAACAAAGGGATCGACCTTCGAAAGGCTTCCGTGGTCCTGCGAAACCTTTCCGGAGCCGGCATCGCCACCTATGTCTACCTGCTGTTCGGAACACCGCCGGAGAGTATTTCAGAAGCCCGCGAAACACTTGCATTCACTGAGCGCCATGGTGATGTCATCGATTTTCTCAACCTTGCCGTTTTCAATCTTCCGGCCTATGGACCGGATGCCGATGTCCTGCACAGTGATGACTTCTATGAAGGGGATCTTACCCTCTATCGACGGTTTTCTCACCCCCGGGGCTGGGACCGCCCGCTGGTGAGAAAATTTCTTGACACCGAATTCAAGAATCATCCGGCTGTTGCGAAGATCCTTCGGAGGGACCCGCCTTTTTTCTCATCCAACCATGCACCGTTCATCAAACGCACGGATTGAAACCGGACACTCAGATGGACCCCTGTGCGTATGGATTCTTTTGACGGGAATAATATTTTGAAGGACGCATCTCAGACGCTGAAGCGGATGCTCAGGATATCCCCGTCTTTCACGACGTAATCCTTCCCTTCAAGGCGAAACCGGCCCTGGTCACGGACACTTTTCTCCGAACCGCAGGCAATGAGAGAATCATAGGAAAAACATTCGGCCCTGATAAATCCCCGGGCAAGATCGGAATGGATCGTCCCTGCCGCCTGGAGCGCGGTTTCTCCCCTCCTGATCGTCCATGCCCTCACTTCATCGGTACCGACGGTCAGGAAGCTGATATAGCCGAGCACTTCATAGGCGGCACGCGTCAACCGGTCCCGGGCCGATTCTTCGATCCCCATGTCGGCCATGAAAAGTGATCTTTCTTCATGATCGAGGCTGTTCAGCTCCATTTCAAAGGTGCCAGCAAATTCGACAGTGAGATATTTTTCTCTGAGCACCCTTATGAGACCCTCGTTCATTCCGAAATTACCTTCATTGGAATTCAGGATCACCATGAGCGGTTTCTTTGTCAGAAACTGAAATCCGCTGATGAGCGACCCTTCATCTTCCGCAAGCGGTATTGTTCCGACAAACCTGTTTTCATTCAGCGCTTCCTCGACCCTATGAAGCAGACGCTTTTCCCGCTCCAGCGCCTGGGTCTTCTTCCCCCGGCTGAACCACTCTTCGATCCTGGCGAGGCGTGTCTCGGTTATTATCAGGTCTGAAAGAACGAATTCCGTCGCAATCAGGTCGAGTTCGGCAAGCGGTTCGGGCGCTTCTCCCCGGTCATTCTCAAAATTCCTGACGACAATGGCAAGGGCGTCCATGGTCTTTATCAGTGCCAGGAAGGACTGGGAAAACCCTTCTTTCCGCGAAACACCCGCACTGAAACCTGAAAAATCGACCAGTTCAATGGTCGGATAGGTTGTTTTTCTGGGATGGTAGAGTTCCTGCAGCCGCGTTACCCGTTCATCGGCAACCTCTATGACGGCGACGTGTGTCTCCGCTTCCCGGGACGCCCAAGCGGCGACCTGGGCATCGGATCTTGTGAGAGCATTGAATATCGTTGTCTTTCCCGAATTGGGAAGTCCGATCAGTCCTATCTTCATGTTGTTCCCTGCAGATGATATTGAATCCGACCCATTATCCTTACACTGTTAAGGAATGTGGCCGGTCGCATGCAAATCGGGGCTTTCTAAAATATAAGGGATGGTATTGTCAAGAACAATCGGCAGGTTTCGTTCCCCAGACCAGGCCGATCGTTCCCAGCATGAAACGTCGATGCCGCACATCATGAAATCCCGCGCCTCTCATCATGACAGCAAGTTCCTCGGGCGGTTTGAAGGTCTGGGTTGATTCGGGAAGGTACCGGTAGGCCGCCCGGTTGCCGGTAAGCAACCCGCCGATACGCGGCATGACGGCGCGAAAATAAAACATGATCAGGGGATACAGCACATTCTTTCGCGGCGGGCAGGTATCGAGGCACACAACACATCGCCCCGGTTTCACCACACGCAGCTGTTCCGAAAAGGCCTTCTCAACGTCGGTGACATTGCGCATCAGATATCCGGAAATGACACCGTCGAAACGGTCATCGACAAAGGGAAGGTTAAGCGCGTTGCCGCAGCACCACATGATGGAGCCGCCTCCAGGGCTCCGGAACCCCACCTCCATCATTTCCCGGGTGAGGTCAAGGGCCGTAATCGAAGCGGCGGGGTCTTTCCGTTTCATGTCAAGCGAAAGTTTACCCGTTCCGGCACCGACATCGAGAAACTCCCCGCCCGGGAGCAGCGAGACCGCCTGAAGAGCCCTCCGGCGCCATGCCCGGTCCCTGCCGAAGGTCATCAGGGTATTGATCATATCGTAACGATACGATATCGACCGGAACATCTCCTGCATCCTTTTTTCCCACGCCGGCCCTGTCAAACCCCGTTTCATTTGATTTTCTCCCCTGTCGACAGTCACGTCACTTTACCCTGCGGTTTCGTATCGAGAACCTTTTTTTCAGTGGATGACCCGTTTGACGAAATGACTCATCTCTTTCACAAAGGATTCCTTCACGCGCACCACGAGATACAGGTCCCCCCGTTCTCCACCGCCCTTTCCTTCATCTCCCATGCCCGCAAGCCGTATCTTCTGACCGTCCCTGATGCCCGGGGGTATCCTCATCCGTAACCGCGTCCCCCGCCACCAGTGCATGTATTCACGCGGGCCGCCCGAACGTGCTTCTTCCGGACTCAGCCGTATTGTATCCACCACGTCATGTCCCCGCTCGGGAATTTCAATGCCTGTCACTTTTTTGAGGAAATAGCCTATCATCTTCCCCGCCGCTTTGGGAATCTGCCGGCCGCCTTCCCATCCGCCACGACCGGGGGTATACACATAGCCCCTGCCGGAAAATCCCCGTCCCCCAAAATGGAACATCCGGTACTCATTCCCGTAGGCTTCCCGGAATATTTCCTCAAAGCCGCGCAGGCCGAAGGTTCGGGACAGTTCTTCAAAAATACTGTGTATGTCGGAACCGTTGAAAATATCCTGCTCCGAATAGGTCCGGCGGAACCGGTCATGTGCCGCGGAGCCGAAATGGTGCCTCATCGCGTCGTATTCACGCCGCTTGTCCGGATTTGACAGAACGGCATAGGCCTCGTTGATGAGCCTCATCTTCTCGGCTGCACCGTCTTCACTGTTGCGGTCGGGATGATATTTCAGCGCGAGCTTCCGGTAGGCATTCCTGATATGCTCATGATCGGCGTCCTGCTCAATACCCAGGACATCGTAATAATCCGTTTGTGTCGTCAATTGAATTTCCTTTCGGCGCCTTTGAAAGTTGGAAACGGCAGGATCTTCTGTGGATGGTTGCCGTTCATTTCGTGATTATTATAATCATCAATCCCGCCGATGCAATGGTGAGTACCGCCTTTTCCGGTCATAACGGTGTTTCACCTGTTGACATATTGAGAAAAAGGATTATAGTGCCGCTTTGCCTTCACGGGATGCCGGTGACAGGGAAATATCTGTCCTCACGCGGCATGATCGAAGACGCAGGTCTGACGGGAGCAACGGCATGTCCAACAAAGTTTCATCGGTCATCACAGATAACGAACGTATCCGAAACGGGATGTCGTTGAACCACCACCTCCTGCCCGTTCTCTTTCTCACGTTCATTTTCTTTCTCAATTTCATCGCCCGTGTGATCCTCTCTCCCCTGGCCCCTGTCATTGAAGAAAGCCTGGGGCTGAAGCACAGTCAGGTTGGATTTTTCTTTTTCCTGATCACGCTCGGATACTTTATTTCTCTTTTCGGATCGGGATTCATCGCGTCACGAATAAACCATGGAAGAACTATCGTACTTTCAACCCTCTCCTTCGGGGTGGTCATGTTTTTCATTTCCGCCACCGGCGAGGTCTTCTGGACCGGTACAGGCATGTTTCTTCTTGGTCTTGCCACGGGAATGTACATACCCTCCGGAATCGCCACCATCACCGACCTAGTGACCCCCCGTCAGTGGGGAAAGGCTCTGGCGATCCATGAATTCGCGCCGAGCCTAGCCTATATGGCCGCCCCCCTTGTCGTTGAGATCCTCCTCAGACATGTCTCCTGGAGAGGTGTTATGATCACCGTCGGCGTCGTCGCCCTGCTTGCCGGAACCGCCTTCATCCGTTTCGGCCGCGGCGGAGAAACCTTCGGAGTACGGCCCGACATCGGCTCCGTTACGTCCCTGCTTTTCGACCGGTCATTTCTGATGCTCATAGCCCTTTTCGGCCTCGGCATCAGCAGCACCATCGGCATTTATTCAATGCTGCCCACATACCTGGTGTCCCACTTTGGTATGGATCGGGTGGGAGCCAATACCCTGGTGGCGCTCTCCCGCATATCCGCCCTCATTCTGGTCCTTATCGCCGGTTGGGCCACGGACCGGTTCGGGGCCGTTCGAACCATTAAAAGCACCCTCCTGCTTGCAGGAATGCTGACGGTGCTCCTCGGCATCACACCCCGGGGCTGGATCACATTGATCGTATTCCTGCAGCCTGCGTTTGCCGTCTGCTTCTTCCCGGGGGCCTTTGCCCTGCTTTCAATGATCGTCCCGCCCGAACACCGGAGCCTCGCTGTCTCTCTTGCCATACCGGCCGCCTTTATGTTCGGTGCCGGCATACTTCCCATGATCATCGGGATCCTCGGAGATATGGGGCATTTCACCCATGCCTTTATTGCGGCCGGCCTGTGCATCGCCTCAGGTGCCTTTCTCGCCCCCCTTATCAGAAATGTCAACCGTGAAGGATAGGAGAAGGAAAATATTTGTGTTTTTTCCAGCTTTGATGCATGTATGGGTTCAAGCATATCGAAAGGCGCCATAAGACAGCCGCCGTCACACCAGGAGTGAACAATGGGTCGATCAAAATCCGGGTTCATCGGTATCGTTGGCAGGCCCAATGTGGGTAAATCCTCGCTCCTGAACGCCATCATGGGCGAAAAGATAGCCATAACCACGCATAAACCCCAGACAACACGAAACCGGATCAAAGGAATAAAGAACACGGCTGGGGGCCAGTTCATTTTTCTCGATACGCCGGGCATTCACCGGGCTCGCAATCCCATGAACAGAGCCATGGTAATGGCAGCCGTAGACACCTTAAGCGATGTCGATATTATCCTCTTCCTTGTCGAATGCGGCTCTCCATTGAACGATGACGACCGGCTGACGATAGGATCATTCAAGGAGTTGACCATCCCGGTCATGCTGATCATAAACAAGATAGACCTGGTCACCAAGGAGGAGTTGCTCGGTCTTATCGACCGCCTGCGCCACCTGCATGATTTTGAAGAGGTCATACCCCTGTCGGCATTAAAGGGGTTCAATGTGGATACCCTTCTCAACGTCATCGGCCGTCATCTCCCCGAGGGTCCTCCCTTTTTCCCGCCGGACATGATCACCGACGCAACGGAGCGGTTCCTTGCCGCCGAGATGATCAGGGAAAAAATAACCCTTCTTACACACCAGGAAGTGCCCTACGCAACGGTGGTCATTGTGGATTCCTTCAAGGATGACGAGAAAAAGAACCTGATCGGCATCCAGGCCACGATACATGTGGAAAAGCATTCCCAGAAGGGCATCATCATCGGAAGGGGGGGGACCATGTTGAAACGGATCGGCACCCAGGCACGCATTGACATGGAGCGATTCTTTAATTCCCGCGTTTTTCTCGAGCTTTTTGTCAGGGTTTCGAAAGATTGGACACGGGACTCCCGTTTCCTTGATGAAATGGGCTACCGGCAATGAGGGGCTCCGGAACGGGCCGTCCGGAAGCTTATCACTGTTTAATGAGCTGTTACGAGGTCATCAAAAGATGAAACCGCTCGTCGCGATAGTCGGCAGACCGAATGTTGGAAAATCGACACTTTTCAACCGGCTGTCGGAACAGAGAAAAGCCATCGTCGTCGATATGCCCGGAGCGACCCGTGACCGGAACTATGCCGATTCATCATGGAAGGACCGGTCTTTCACCATCATCGATACCGGTGGTTTCGAACCCGTTTCGAAGGAACGGATGCTGATCCAGATGCGTGAGCAGACCAGCCTCGCCATTGAGGAAGCCGATGCCATCATTTTTCTCCTTGACGGGAGAGAAGGTCTCACTCACTCTGATATTGAAACCGCGGACATCCTGAGACGGGTCAAGAAGCCGGTGTTATACGCTGTGAACAAGATAGACGGCCCACGGCAGGAGGAACTGCTCTTTGATTTCTATCGACTTGGCGTGGAACGGCTTTTTGCCGTTTCAGCGCAACACGGCGGACTTGGCGTTGCCGATCTCCTTGACGCCCTTGTCGAGATCCTTCCGGAAACACCGGAATACCCCGAAGAAGAGGTCAGGATCAGGGTCGCCGTCCTGGGGCGGCCGAACGTAGGCAAGTCATCGCTGGTCAACAGGATCCTCGGATTCGAACGAACCATCGTCAATCCCGTACCGGGAACGACTCGCGACGCGATCGACACGCCATTCTCACTGGGGGGGAAGAACTATCTCCTCATCGACACGGCTGGCATCAGAAAGAAAAGCAAGATAAGTCTTCAGCTCGAAAAATACAGCGTTGTGGAAGCCATTAAAACACTGAACCGGACCGACATCGGCCTGATCCTTATAGACGCGCAACAGGGCGTCACCGAGCAGGACGTGAAAATCGCCGGCCTCGCTTACGAACGGGGGGTCGCTACCATTATCGTGCTCAACAAGTGGGACCTGCTCGAGAAGGACAACAGCACCATCGGCACGCAGGTGTCCAGGGTGAAGGAAAAACTGAAATATCTCGATTTCGCTCCAGTTGTTTCGGTATCAGCCCTGACAGGGCAGCGTGTCGTAAAGATATTCAATTTCATAGACGATGTATACGACCAGTATACCCGGAGAATCGCCACAGCGAAACTGAACGACGGATTTCGTGAAATAACGGAGAAACTGCCGCCTCCGCGGTACCGCGGCCGACCGAACAAGATCAGCTACGTTACCCAGACGGCAATAAAACCCCCGACGTTCGTGCTTTTTGTCAGGGAACCGAAGGCCGTTCATTTTTCCTATGAGCGCTATCTGGTGAACCGGATCCGTGAAATGTTCTCCTTCGACCTCACTCCCATACGGCTCATTTTCAGAAAGAAAGGGGATTAAGTAAATGATGGGAACCAGGGGATGTGCCGCTTTCCTCATCACGCTTCTCGCGATAGCCTTCATCATGACACCGGTCATGGCCGCTCAACAACCTGGTCCGGTCAAGATCGGGGTGCTCCTGCCCTTGACGGGACCTGACGCGAAAAAGGGAATGCATCTGTACGAAGGCATCGTGACGGCCCGTTCATTGAAACCGGAAATATCCGGTTCTCCCGTCAACATAATTCCCGCGGACACGGAAAGCACCCGTGAGGGTACCGTAAACGCCATGAAAAGACTTCTCGAAGAGCAGAAAGTACTTGCCGTCATCGGAGAAGCCGGTCCGGATAACACCCGCGCCGCAAGCACCCTTTCTGAAAAGGCCGACATCCCCCTGATCGTCCCGGCCGTCCATGAAGATCATCTGACCAGAGATTGCGAGTACCTGTTCAGGACCTGTCTGTCCGATTCAGCATTGAGCAGCGCAAGCGCCTGGTATGCCGTGAAAAAACTGGGCGCTAAGAATGCCGCCGTTCTGGTTGACATCGCCGACGAAGGCAGTGTCCGGCGGGCCATGGTCTTCAAGAAGCATTTCTCCGACCTGGGTGGGAAGATCGTTGCCGTTGCATACTGCCAGTCCGGTGATGTCGATGTGAATGTACCGCTCGAGTATGTGATCTCCCAGAAAGCGGACGTCATTTTTCTCCCCGAGAAATACCGGGAGGTCATCCTGGCCTGTTCACGTGCCCTGGAAGCGGGTTATAAAGGACATATCATGACAACCGATCATGCCGACCGTCGGCAGTTGATCGAGCGGGGCGGCCCGTCGGTGGATGGCGTGCTGATGATAGACCATTTCGACATCCGGGCGTTGCAGACGGCACTCGGCCAGGCATACGCCGAACAGTTCGGCAACCAGACCGGAAAGGAGCTGAACCGGGAAAACGCCCTTGGCGCCGACGCCTATTTCTCGCTTCGCGAAGCCCTGGAGCGTACGGAATCACACAAGGGGTCGGCGATCAGAAAGGTCATGGCCTCTGGTGACGAATTCACGGGCATCATGGGCCGCATAGTGCTATCCCCCGGAGGCGAAGCGAAACGAGCCGCCGTGGTTCTCCGGGTGAGGAACGATGAATTCACCTACCTCGAGACCATCAACCCCGAACCCGGCATGATGTAGCATCAGAAGATCTCAGATACCCAGATATGCCCTTTTGACGTTCTCATTGGCGAGGAGATTCGCGGAACTGTCACTGATGGTGATTCTGCCGTTTTCCATGACGTATCCCCTGTTCGCAACTTTCAGTGCTATGTTCGCGTTCTGCTCCACCAGGAAAATGGTCGTCCTGTTTTCCCTGTTTATCTTGCCGATAATTTCAAATATCTGCCTGACGACGAGAGGCGCAAGCCCCAATGAAGGTTCATCAAGGAGCAGCAAGCGTGGCCGAGCCATGATGGCCCGTGAAATAGCGAGCATCTGCTGTTCGCCTCCACTGAGGGTTCCCCCGGCCTGATGCCGGCGCTGCGCAAGGATCGGAAAGAGATCAAAGACATACTCCATGTCCTTATGAATGCCTGCCCGGTCTTTTCTGAGATAGGCTCCCATATCAAGATTTTCCACCACGGAAAGATAGGGGAAGATATGGCGGCCTTCCGGCACCTGGCAGATCCCAAGGGAGACGATCTTGTTCGGAGGCAGACCGCTGATCGGCGCCCCCTCGAAATATATCTCACCACGCCGGGGCGGCACGATACCGCAGATAGACATCAGCGTTGTAGACTTTCCCGCACCGTTGGCACCGATGAGCGTTATGATTTCACCTTCCGACAGTTCCAGAGAAATTCCCTTCAGCGCTTCTATATTCCCGTAATAGGTGTGAACATCCCTGAGCTCAAGCATCGGCACCCTCCCCGAGATATGCCTTTATGACGACGGGATTGTTCTTGATATCCATGGGTGTCCCTTCCGCGATCTTTCTGCCGTAATCCACAACATAGATACGCTCCGAAAGGCTCATGACCAACTTCATGTCATGCTCTATGAGAAGGATCGACACTTCTTCCTCGTCCCGGATCCTGTTGATGAGGTCGACGAGTTCCCTCGTTTCCTGCGGGTTCATGCCAGCCGCCGGCTCGTCAAGAAGCAACAGGAACGGTTCCGTCGCCAGCGCCCGTGCTATTTCAAGTCGCCGCTGCGCCCCGTAGGGCAGGTTCTTGGCGAATTCATTGACATAGTGAACAAGCCCGATCTTCTGAAGTACCTCGTAACTGTCCGATACTATGCGCCGCTCTTCATCACGTGTCTTTTTCCCCCGGAATACGGCCCCGGCGATGCCCGAACTCGTTCTGCAGTGCCTTCCGATCATGATGTTCTCCAGTACCGTCATATTCGGAAAGAGCCGGATGTTCTGAAACGTCCGGGCAAGCCCCCGTGCCGTCACCAGGTTCGGTTTGAGTCCGTTGATCCGCTCCACGTGCTTCTTTCCGGGCCGGGCGATAAGGATATCTCCGTCCGTGGGAGGATAGATACCCGTGACACAGTTAAAGAAGGTCGTCTTGCCGGCACCGTTCGGTCCGATCAGGGCGACGATCTCCCCATGGCTGACCCGCAGATCGACCTCATCGAGCGCACGGATGCCGCCGAAGTTCATACCCAACTTCTTAACGTTCAGTATGGGGGTTTCACTGCTTGTTTCCACCTGCACCTGCACCTGCTTCAGCCTCAAATTTATATGTTCTTCTTACATCGCTTACGATCCCGCCGGGTCTGAAGACCATCATGACGACCAGCATCGCTCCGAATGCCAGCATCCGATACTCCGAAAAGGCACGAAGATATTCGGGAAGAAGGATGAGGACCATCGCACCCATGATCACCCCGACCACGGACCCCATGCCGCCGAGGACGACGATACAGAGAATGATAATTGATTCCCACACGGTAAATGATGCCGGATTCACGAAGGTCGTCTTTGCAGCGAAGACGACGCCGCCCATGCCGGCCCAGGTCGCTCCCAGGGCAAAGGCCGTCAGTTTTGTTCTCGCCTTGTCGATCCCCATGGCCTGACAGGCGATCTCATCCTCCCGCAAGGCAATCCATGCCCGTCCGATCCTCGAGTCCTGTAGGCGGTTCACGATAAAAATCGTCATGATGCACAGTAAGATAATAATATAATACATATAAATGGTCGCGGCATGCACCGACAGGTCCAGTCCGAAGAGCGACGGGCGGGGGATGTTCGATATACCACTGGGACCGAAGGAAAATTCATTCCAGTTCTCAAGAATGAGACGGATGATCTCGCCGAATCCCAGGGTCACTATGGCGAGGTAATCCCCGCGGAGCCTCAATACGGGAAAACCGAGGAGAATGCCGAAAGTGGCCCCCATGGCGGCACCGATCGGCAGGACCATCCAGAAATTAAATCCGAAATGATAATGCAGGAGTGCATAGGAATAGGCACCCACGGCGTAGAAGGCGACATACCCGAGATCGAGAAGCCCCGCAAGGCCCACAACGATATTCAGGCCCAGACCGAGCATGACGTATATCATTGCCGTTATCATGATGTTCGTCTGATACAGAGAGAAGATAAAAGGAAATATGATGATAGCGATACCGAACAGAACGGCGAGGGGAATGAAGATCTTTCTGTTCGTCAGTATCCTCTGGGCAAATGTCTGGGTGACGCCGCCTTCCTCTTCCCGTTTCGCCCCCATTTCCTTGCGCTGCAGCATGTAACGCCATATAAGGGAAATAATAAAACTTCCCAGTCCGACGAAGAGCATGTTCACCCAGCGCCATTCGACGACCTTTTCGATCGTATTGACGCGGATGACCATGATCGGAAAGGTGAGGAACATGAACCAGAGTGATACGTAAAATGATTTTTTTATTTCTTTCAGTGCAAACAAGGTACCGACACCCGGAAATTCATTAAACTTTATGACGCTCGGATCTTCCCAGGATTCCCGCAGGTCTGAAAATCAGGATGAGAACGAGAAAGATGAAGGCGAACACATCTTCGTAGTCGCTTGATACATACCCGGTAGCAAAACTTTCCGTCCAGCCGAGGACGAAGCTTCCCAGCACTGCGCCCGGTACGCTGCCGATCCCGCCGAGAACGGCCGCAACGAAGGCCTTGATGCCGGCGATGAACCCGATGTAAAAATTGATCATTCCCACGTGTGATGCGATCAGGACGCCCCCGATGGCCGCCGTCGCCGATCCGATGATAAAGGTCATCGAAATCACCGTATTGATATCCACACCCACCAGGGATGCCATGACCCGGTCCTGTGATGTTGCCCTCATCGCCTTGCCGATCCGGGTAAACTTTATGAGGATCGTGAGCAGGACCATGACAACGGCCGTCGTGATCAGGATAACAAGATCGCTGGAACCGATAGTGTGTGCATAGGGTTCCATGAATTCGAAGTTCGGTATCAGGTTTGGAAAGGGAAGGAAGTCAGACGTCTGTGCGAGAAGCACATAATTTTGAAGAAACAGTGACATTCCGATCGCGCTGATCAGCGCCGACAGCCGGGGTGCGTTTCGAAGCGGTTTGTAGGCTATTTTTTCAACGGTAAATCCGTAAACCGAGGAATAGACAACGGCGATGAGGGCCGCAATGATCAGGATCGCGACGGAATTCATGCCCATGAAGGTAAAAACCGATATGACAATCAGGGCGGTAAAGGCGCCGATCATATATATCTCACCATGAGCGAAGTTAATAAGCTCGATGATGCCGTACACCATGGTGTATCCGAGAGCGATCAGCGCATAGATGCTGCCCCGTGTCAATCCGCCAAAAAAAAGTTCCAGGAAATAATCCATAACGTTGTTGGAAAACTACTCCTTACCAATAATTCGATCGAGCACGATAACTCCCTGTATCGCCCTCAATAAAATCAGGGGTCAGACCGGCCTGACTGCGCCTTCTGGCCCCTGATCACGTGGTTTCCATTCTGTTTTGTGTTTCGACCCAAGGTCTATTCTATTTATTCTACTTCCACATAGACGCCGTTCTGAACCTGATACATGGCGAAACCGATGCCGATAGCGTCTCCCTTTTCATCAAAGCGCAGTATGCCCAGAGGTGTCGCCACGAACTCCGTCTGCAGGGCCTTTGAAACAGCATCGTAATCGGTTGAACCTGTTTTTTCGACCGCATTGAGCAGTGCGCAGGCAGCGGCATAGGCGTTCAGGAAAAAGGCCCCGGGGTCTTCTCCGTACACTTTCCTGTGCTCTTCGATTGCGGTGATCGCCATGGGGTTCGTTGAGGTATCAATGGGTCCCGTCGCATACACACCCTCTGCAAATTCCCCGGCGACCTTGATGAAGGTGTCGTCCTTGACGCCGTCATCGGATATGAAAGGAATGTCCATGCGTTTCTTACGCATCTGCATGACGATCTTTGAGGCTTCCGGATGGTACCCACCGAAAATGACCGCGTCCGCCTCGGCATTCTTGATCTTCTGAACCACCGCCGAGTAATCCACGGCACCAGGTGTAACACCTTCAAAAAGCACTACTTCGGCACGCTCATCAGCTTCCAGGAATCCCTTGGCGAACTCGGCAAGCCCTTTGCCGTAATCGCCCTTGTCATGAATGACGGCCACCTTTTTCACGCCGAGTCTGCCCAGAGCGAAATCCACTTCGAGCTTGGCCTGGGCGTCATCGGAAGCAATGGTCCGGTAGAAATTGGGGTAGTCCCCGCTCTGTGTCAGAGGCGGGTTGGTCGCTGACGGCGACATGCAGACGATACCGGCATCCTTGTAAATGGGAAGGGCCGCTTTCGTGGCACCGCTGCAGATATGTCCGACCACAACATCGACTCCCTGTGAAACGAGTTTTGTGGCCGTATTGGTGGCCTTCTCGGGCTTGCACTCGTCATCTTCCACAAGAAGCACGATCTTTCTACCGCAGATGCCGTTCATTGCGTTCTTGTGATTTACCAGCAGTTCACATGCCTTTACCGTCGGCAGCCCGTATGACGCCAGGTCACCACTGTGAGCTCCGGCAACACCGAGCTTGATGGGTTCGAGCTCGACCTTTTTCGCGACTTCCGCCGGCTTCTCCTTCTCACAGGCGGTGAAAAGAGATACCCCTATGAACGATATGAGGACAACAAGGGTTACAAAGCCGAAAACTTTGAAATTCCGCAACGTTTTCATGTCAACTTTCCTCCTTATTTTTCTGAAACATCAAATATTTATAAATGTGCCTTTATAATAGTACCGGCACCGTAAGTCAAGTTCAAAAGGGAAGCTTATCCGCCGGGATATTTCGTCAGACCCGGGTCCTTGCGGCTCAACACCTCATTCTAGCCCGTTCACGGCATCACTGATCCGCTCCATACCACGCTCTATATGGGCCATCGATGCGGCATAGGAAAGTCTCATGTGAGCGTCGCTGCCGAATGCGGCGCCGGGAACGACCGCCACCAGCGCGTCATCAAGAAGCCATGCCGCAAGCTCTGTTGAGTTCGTGATGGAGGTCCCCCGAAATGAACGGCCGTACAGTCCGCTGACCGTGGGAAATACATAGAAAGCCCCGGCGGGCATGGTGCAGGATATCCCTTCTATGTCGTTCAATGCGGCAACGATATAATCCCTGCGCTTCTGAAATTCAGAAACCATGATCCCGACGGTGTCCTGACCGCCCCGGATGGCCTCGAGGGCGGCTTTCTGAGCGATGGACGACGGATTTGAGGTGTTCTGGCTCTGCACCTTTGCAACCTGGGACATGATCTCTTCAGGACCGGCGGCATAGCCGATCCGCCATCCCGTCATGGCATAGGTTTTTGAAACACCGTTCACGACGATCGTTTTTTCCTTCATCTCTTCGCTGATGTTGGCGATGGTGCAAAAGGGTACATCGTCATACAGTATGTGTTCATAGATATCGTCGGAAATAACGACCATGTCGTGTTCCAAAACGATTTCCGCCAATGCGGCGAGTTCGTCACGGGTATAGACGGCACCCGTCGGGTTCGAAGGACTGTTCAGGATCAGGGCCTTTGTCCTTTTCGTGATCGATTCGGACAATTGTCCGGGCGTCATCTTGAAATTCGTTGTTTCATCTGTTTTCACGATGACCGGTTCGGCATCGGAGAGACAGACAATATCGGGATAGGACACCCAGTACGGCGCGGGTATTATCACCTCATCGCCTCTTTCGAAAAGCACCTGGGACAGGTTTGCCAGGCTGTGTTTTGCTCCACAGGATACGACGATCTGAGACTTTCGATATACCAGATTATTGTCACGTCTGAATTTTTCCGCTATTGCCTCTCTCAGCTCGTCTGTACCCGCAACGGGGGTATATTTCGTAAATCCCTGATGTATGGCGTCGATCGCCGCCCGTTTAATGTTCATCGGCGTGTCAAAATCCGGTTCCCCCGCACCGAAGCCGATTATATCCTTCCCCTCGGCCTTTAGAGCATTTGCCCGGGCCGTTATCGCTAATGTCGCCGAAGGTTGAATTCGCTGTACCCGTTCCGCCAGTTTCATTGCCGTTCCGTTCCTCCACCTCACACAACACGAGTCCCGTATATTTTCATCCGGGTCGTCCGTCACCCGGAGGTGAATCATTTGTAATACCGTCATTGCAGCGCTTATTATCGCGCATCCCGGCTCAGCCACACGCCAGCATGCACCATAAGAGGATCGCCTCGGAAGACCTGTCAGTTATTGTCCTTCATTTCGGGATATTTCTTTTTCAATTGCTTGAGCACCACGTCGGGAACCATTCCCTTGACGGAACCTCCCAGACTGGCTGCTTCCTTTATGATTCTTGAGTTGCAATAGAACCACTTCGATCCCGTCATCAGGAAGACCGTCTCTACATTTCTGTTGAGCCTCCGGTTCATCAGGGCGAGCTGGAACTCATACTCGAAATCCGACATGGCCCGCAATCCCCTGAGAATGCAGCAGGCCTCGGAATTCTTGATATAATCCACGAGAAGACCTGCGTAGCTGTCGATGCTGATCCGGGGATCATTGCTGACGGCCTGCCTGATAAGTTCGGTCCGTTCCTCAACGGTAAAGAGCGAGGTCTTGTTCGGGTTGTACCCGATCACGATAATAATCTTGTCGAATATTCTCAATCCGCGCTTAATAATGTCCAGGTGGCCGTTGGTAATGGGGTCGAATGAGCCGGGATATACCGCTGTCTTGGGCATGATTATTCTCCTCTCTGAGTGATAGTGAGAAAAGAGAGTACCGTGTCGCCGTACTTTCTCCGCTCTATAACAACCAGGTGCTCCGTACCTGCACACTCCTCGCGGGTGGAGTGCTCCATGACGAACACACCATTTTCTGACAGCAACGGCTCTTCGCCGATGTACTGGAGTGTTTTCCTGACCAGGTCTTGCTCATAGGGGGGATCGGCGAAAATGATATCAAAGGTCACCCGTCTTTTTGCAAGGCGTCGTATGCCCGCGTCGACGGTTGCTTCCACAATCTCACAGCCGCTCGTGAAACCACAGAGCTCCACATTCTTCCTGACGATGTCACAATGACGGCGGTTCTTTTCAACGAAGAGGACCGGATCCGCCCCCCTGCTCAATGCCTCGATCCCCACGTTACCGGTGCCGGCAAAGAGGTCAAGGAACGATTTCCCCTCGACGGCACCCAGAATGTCAAATAACGATTCCTTGATCCGATCCGCTGTTATTCTGATATCTCCGCTCCGCGGCGCAATAAGCGTTCTCCCTTTCGCCGCACCCCCGACAACTCTCATGTCCCCCCTTCTATTTCAGGTAATCGGAAATGATAATTTCCGCTATCTGCACCGCGTTCAGGGCGGCTCCCTTCCTGATGTTATCGGAAACAACCCACATATTGATACCATTCGGAATGGATTCATCTTCCCTGATCCTTCCTACGAAGGTATCGTCCTTTCCGGCGGCATCGGACGCGAGCGGGTACTGCCGTTCCCCCGGGTTGTCGATAACGGTGACCCCCGGAGCCCGGGAAAGGATCTCTCGCACCTCGTCAGCCGTTATCTTTCTCTCCGTCTCAATGTTGACCGCTTCCGAGTGACCATAAAATACGGGCACCCGAACCGCCGTCGCCGTGACCGCAATGGAGGGATCGCGCATGATCTTCTTTGTCTCGTTCACCATCTTCAATTCTTCCCGGGTATATCCGTTGTCGAAGAAAATGTCTATGTGGGGAAGACAGTTGAAGGCGATCCGGTGAGGATATACCTCGATCGTCGGTTCCTTCATGACGAGCAGGTCCCGTGTCTGCCGGACCAGTTCCTCGACCGCCTCCTTCCCCGTCCCGGAAACGGCCTGATAGGTCGATACGACGATACGCTTGATCCTGGCCACGTCATGGATCGGCTTCAGGGCCACCACCATCTGTATGGTCGAACAGTTGGGATTGGCGATGATGCCCCTGTTCGTATACTGAGCGATGTCCTCCGGATTCACCTCCGGCACGACGAGGGGGCACAGGGGGTCCATCCGGAAGGCACTGGTGTTGTCTATCACAACGCACCCGGCCTCTGCAGCGATGGGCGCGAACTTTTCACTGATGCTTCCTCCTGCGGAGAAAAGACCGATCTCAACACCCTCAAATGAATCTTCTCCGAGGACCTCGACGTGGCAGGCCTTCCCGCGAAACTCGAGGGTCTTCCCCAGCGAGCGTTCGGATGCAAGAAGCTTCAACTCACCGACGGGGAAATTCCGCTGTTCCAGGGTCCGGATCATCTCGTTCCCGACCAGTCCGGTCGCTCCCACTACTGCAACGCTGTATGTTCTCATACGTCCTTCTTACTCCAGTCTGTGCATGATATTTCCATACGAGAAAGCCACAAGAGCTTCTTGTGGCCCGCAGTAACGCATGTTCTTTTCCTGTTACGTGTTGTTCCTTTCAAGTTTTTCCTTGTCCCCCTGTGGCAGTGACTTTCTGCGACACATACCTGCTACGAGAAAGAGGGGGCCGGAAAAGGCGTATGTCAGCGCCACGGCAAAGAACATGATCTGCGGTTCAAGAACGACAATGACCAGGAGAAAAATTATCGACACAAAGGTCATGAATGGTTTCCGCGTGAATATGTTCAGGTCCTTGAAGCTGTAATACTTTATATTACTGACCATCAGCATGGCGAGAACAACCATGCCCAGGAGCATGACCGGTTGATGCAGGGGTGCCTGGTGCCCGAGATACTGATAGAACAGCACCGTGGTGGCCACGACGAGAGCGGCGCCCGGGATCGGCAATCCGTTGAAGAGCTTGCTGTCAACGATACCGATCTGAATATTGAAACGGGCAAGCCTGAGCGCCCCGCACGCGACGAAGAGGAACGCCGCGAGCCATCCGTATCTCCCGAAGGGGGCGAGGGCCCAAGTGTAGGCAAGCAGCGCCGGCGCGACACCAAAGGCGATGAGGTCCGAAAGTGAATCATACTCCGCACCGAATTTGCTGCTTGTATTGGTGAACCGGGCTATTTTTCCGTCAAGGCCGTCCAGGAAAAAGGCGATGATCACGGCGATCGCCGCACTGTGGTAGTTTCCCTGGACCGATGCGATGACCGAATAGAACCCGCAGAAAAGGCTTGCCGTCGTAAACAGATTGGGGAGGATATAAATACCTTTTTTCATATTTTCCCTGCGGTTACCCGCATTCTTTTTCATGATAAATATCCAATCCCGGTCTCGCCGGACCGCACTCTGTCCCCAACACGGACAAGAACTTTGGAACCTGCGGGAAGAAAGACCTCCAGCCGCGAACCGAACCGGATAAGTCCGAATCGTTCCCCTCTGGCTGCTTTCATCCCCTCCCCTATCCAGCAGACGATCCTTCGGGCCACAATACCCGCGATCTGGATGGTCAGGACATCTTTGCCCTCATCGGTCTTGATCAGGATCGAATTCCTCTCGTTCAACTCGGAGGCCTTGTCGAGGTTCGCCGACAGAAACTTTCCTTTCCTGTAATGTATGGCGGTCACCTCTCCCGAACAGGGCAGCCTGTTGACGTGTACGTTGAACACATTCATGAAAATACTTATCTTGACGAAATCTCCGGTTATCAGGTCCTGTTCGCGCACCTCTTCGATCTTGATAACCTTTCCATCCGCCGGGGAAAGCACCGTTTTTTCATCGGTTGTCGTGCTCCGCTCGGGATTCCTGAAGAACCACAGGACAAAGAACATCAGGACGAACAGCGCCAGAGCGCCCCAGCTCTGACCATAGTGGATCAGGAGGGCCGCCATGACGGCCAGCGGAATAAAGAAGAAAAAAGCATCGATGATTATAGGTGACGTTTTATAATTCATACACGCCGCTCATATGTTCATATTTTCAAAAATTCCGGTACTTTGAAAGGATCTCGAATATTCTTTCCTTGCCGATCAGTTTCTTCTTCTGAAGCGTTTTTCTTTCCACCTCTTCTCCGGGCGTTAGATATACCTTCCTGTTCAAATCTTCAAGCGCTTTTTCGAATTCCCTGTGCTCCTCGACGTATTTCCGCAGTTCCTCGTCCTCTCCGATATATCGAGCGATCAGTTGCTCATCACCCTTTTCCATTTTACGTGGTCCTCCTTCGCAAAAGGCTTCCTTTTCGAGGGTTCTCCTTCACATATTCGCACATCATCCGGCATAGGATACCCGCAGGTAATCCGGCACCATTTTCAGAGCGTCAACGGTATCACCTTCACGAAACTTTTTCAATCCTATAAGACCGATGCTTCCCGCCCTCGGATGGTCATAACAGGGCGGCAGGATCCGGGCCTTCTTACCGAGTGTTTCCACAATAAGGTCCGCGTACGTCCGGGCGCCGCTTCCGATGAAGAGGGTCGTCTCCTTCATGTCAGCGAGTATACCGGCCGGCGTATCGATTTTTCCTGGCATGTGCAGCTCCCGCGCGTCTCTTTCGTCACATCCGTATACCGCGGCATAGACCTTGCCCTGCCGGGCATCGATCATGGTACAGAGGTCCTGCCTCGACGCGGGGACATTCCAGGCAAGAGCCTCAAAGGTCGAAACACAGACGGCGGGGATGTCTCTCGCCATGATGAATCCCTTGGCGGTACTGACGCCGATCCGCAGACCCGTGAACGAACCGGGGCCGATCGTCAGCACCATGAGTTCCACATCATCAAAGGTAAGGTTGACGGAGGTCAAGAGCAGTTCTATGCTGGGAATGAGTGTTTCGCCATGATGTCTTCCCATTGCCAGAACAAGTTCCGCCGTGACGGTTTCATCCCGCAGCAGAGCAACGGCGAGGGTGTCCGACGATGTGTCAAAGGCGAGCGTTAGCACGTCTAATCACCGAAGATCCTGACGATATCATTATAGAAAACGAAGAGCATCAGCAGTATCAGTATGAAAAACCCCACCTGCTGGGCGATCTCTCTCCATCTCACGTTGACCTCCCTGCCCGTGACCAGTTCGATGCAATAGAAAAGGAGGTGGCCACCGTCAAGGACCGGTATCGGAAGCAGGTTCAACACGCCCAGGTTGATGCTGATGACGGCCATGAAGTACATGAACGGCAGGATGCCTCGCTTTGCCTGGGTTCCGGCCATCTGTGCGATCAGGATCGGCCCCCCCAGTTCCCGGGGGGAAATGACCCCTTCAATTATTTTAACGACACCGACACAGATCAGTTTCGTCCAGGACCAGGTCTGACCGACGCCGGCGACCAGCGCCGACAGGGGGTTCCTGCGTTCGATCACCGTCTCGTCGGAGGCGCCGATACCGATCTGGTAGGAATCCACTGCTTCACCGAAGATGTTCGGACCGGCGACAAGCCTCGGCTGGACGGCTATCTGCAGTGTTCGTCCCTGCCGTTCAACGGTAAGGATCAGGGTCCGCCCCCCGCTTTCATGGATCCGGTCGGAAAGCTGGGACCAGTATGAAATCCGCTCACCGTCGACGGCGATAATGACATCATCCTTCTCCAGTCCCGCTTCCAATGCCGCTGATTCCTCCAGGACCTCGCCGACACGCGATGTCAGGACGGACACACCGACACTGAAGATGAGAGCGAATACCAGAATGGCGAAGAGAAAATTGAACAGAGGACCGGCAATGACGATTCCGATCTTTTTTGACACGGGCTGTTTCAGAAAGGACCGTTTTTCATCCTCCGGAGCGATGTCGTCCGTCCCGGCCTCACCGAGAAGGCGCACATACCCTCCCAGGGGAACCGCCGACAGGACATATTCCGTTTCTCCAAATTTCCGGCCGACGATCTTCGGGCCGAAGCCCAGTGAAAACTTCATAACCCCGACACCGAACAGCTTGGCCACCAGGAAATGACCCAGTTCATGAACGAATATCAGGATTCCAAGGACTATAATGACCGAAACTATATTGATGCCGAGCACCGCTCCCCCCGCTTCCTTGCTATTATCCGCGCCGCTTTCTCCCGGGCCCACCGGTCGGCGGAAAGGATTCGCCCAATCGATCCCGGCACGTCGTTTTCGTGTTCGTCAAGTGTTTCTTCTATAACGGCGGGCATGTCCATGAAACCTATTTCTTCCGCCAGAAACGCATCAACCGCTGATTCGTTGGCCGCGTTCAGGACCGCCGGCATGGTCCCGCCCGCCCTCGCCGCACGGTAGGCAAGCCTCAGATTTGGAAAAGACTCGAAGTCCACCTCATAAAATTCGAGATCCGCAACGGCACAAAGATCAAGCCTGCAGCCGTCGCAGGCCGGCAGCCGCTCCGGATACAAAAGGGCATAGGATATGGGAACCCTCATATCGGGAACGCCGAGCTGCGAGACCATCGAACCATCCATATATTCCACCAGGGAATGGACGATGCTCTGCGGGTGGATGATGACGTCGATGCGGTCCACGTCGATATCGAAGAGCCACCTGGCTTCGATGACCTCGAGACCCTTGTTCATCATCGATGCCGAATCGATGGTGATCTTCCTGCCCATTTCCCAGTTTGGATGTTTCAGTGCATCGGATACGGTGACACGGGCAAGTTCCTTCGCGCCGTACCCCCGGAAGGGGCCTCCCGACGCGGTCAGCAGTATCCGCCTTACGCCTTTCCGGTCGTGCCCGGCAAGAGATTGAAAAACGGCGCTGTGCTCACTGTCGACGGGCAGTATCACCGCACCGGTCTCGGCGGCCTTTTCCACCACAAGGTTTCCCGCCATGACCATTGTTTCCTTATTTGCCAGGGCGACCGTTTTCCCCGCTTCGATCGCCGCCATTGTCGGTACCAGTCCCGCCGCGCCGACCATGGCCGATACAACGGTATCCACATCCTTCATCGATGCCGCTTCCCGGTATCCCTCGACACCGTGGAGGATCGCCGTTCTCGACCGGGGTCCCAGCATTTCCCGCAGCCTTTGCGCCCCGCCCTCATCCAGCACGGTCGCCACTGCCGGTCGGAAACGGATTATCTGCTCCTTCAGGAGCCCGATGTTCCGCCCCGCCGAGAGCGCGGTGACGGTGAACCGTGAGGCATTCGTTCCGATCACGTCAAGGGTGCTGACACCGATCGAGCCCGTTGAACCGAGGATGGCTATCTGTTTCATCCGGCAAAATACACTTTGTAGTAATACACGAAAGGTACAATGAAAATAAAAGAATCAAGGCGGTCAAGGATCCCTCCGTGACCCGGCAGCAACGACCCCGAATCCTTTATCATCGATATCCGCTTGAGCGAAGAGGCGCACAGATCACCTACCTGTCCCAGAATGCCCGCCATGAAACCAAGATACACCGCTGAAAGAAATGAAACCTGCTCAAAGAAGAATACCTTGAATATGAGAACACAGAGAATGGTTCCCACCACCGAGCCCAGTGCCCCTTCCACTGTCTTCTTGGCGCTTACTTCAGGGAACAGCTTGCGCCTTCCCCAGTTCTTTCCCGCATAAAAGGCCGAAATATCGCTTGAAAATGTCATTGAGACGATGAAGATGACCCAGAGTATGCCGTCAGGCCACTGCCGGATGAGAACGAGAAAGCTCATCATCAGTGAGATGTACATGTACCCGAAAACGACCTTCATCTGTGCCGAAAAGTCCGGCGGGCGTTGCCCGATACGGGCAAGAAAGAGAGCAAAAACGATCAGGAGACCGAACGTGGCCGTTCCGTACATGAAGGCGAACCCACCCAGACAGGCCGACAGCGGTATGGCCCCGCCGATGATGTACAGTTCCGTCTTTTCCCATGAATGGTCCGGACCGAGGAACATGGCATTATACTCGTATATACCCAGGAGAATGACCGCACCGATCAGGATCGTGATACCCGGCACACCGAAGAAAACGATGATCGCCACGATAATGGGAACGACGATAATGCCTGTCAGCCAACGTTTCAAATGGGAATCCATGGTTTAATCCTTGTGTAGTTGTTCGCTCGTAAGTCCGAAGCGCCGCTCTCTGCGCTGATAATCCGCTATGGCCTCTCGAAGATGCTCACGCGTAAAGTCTGGCCACAGGACATCCGTGAAATATAACTCCGTATAAGCAGTCTGCCAGAGGAGAAAATTGCTCAGACGATATTCTCCACTTGTCCGTATCAGGAGATCCGGGTCCGGCATGCGGGCGGTGAAGAGATACTGCGAAAACCGTTCTTTCGTGATGTCCTTCTCGTCGATCAAGCCCGCCCTGCTGTCATTCACGATCTTTTTGACCGCCGATACGATCTCATCCCTGCTGCCGTAACTGAGAGCAAGGGTCAGGACCATGCCTCTGTTTCCCTCAGTGTTTTCCATAGTTTCATTCAGGACCTTCCGTACACGCTGCGGCAGGGCCTGCGCATCCCCGATCATCGAGAGCCGTATGTCGTTTTCCAGCATGTCCCTGAGTTCCGACTTGAGATAATCCTCGAGAAGAGCTGTCAGGGCGTTCACTTCCTGTCTCGGTCGTGACCAGTTCTCAACGGAAAAGGCGTAAAGCGTGAGATAGGGTATGCCCCATTCCCGGCAGGACCGCACGACCCTGCGCACCGCCTCAGCCCCCTTTTTGTGCCCCGCGATGCGACCCAGCCCATGCCGTTTCGCCCATCGTCCGTTTCCGTCCATGATGATGGCGATGTGCCGGGGCAGATTGTTTGTATCAATGTTCTCCATGAAGGTCCATCAGCACCGTTTCACATGAGTGAATCGATGTCCTCCCATAAAACTCCAACAGATGGAAGGGCTTCGTAAAAAGTTCAGAGGCATTGACCTTTTACGGAGTCGTCAAATTTGAGTATCACATTTCAAGAAACATTTAAAGAGGGCAAACAATTACGGGGCGGAAAGAGCCCACGATCCACTTCCCCGCCGCACCGTCGCCCGGCCTAAAAAAAGCGGCCCCGGGGCCGCTTCTCCATACCGTCGATCTCAACGCCGTTTATATTTCCATGATCTCCTCTTCCTTGTCTCTGAGGATCTTATCGGTCTTTTCTATGTATTCGTTCGTTATTTTCTGCACCTCTTCCTGAGCGGCATACTGGTCGTCCTCTGATATTTCACTGTCCTTTTTCAGGTTTTTCAGCGTGTTGTTCGCATCTCTCCGGGTATTCCGAAGGTTGATCCTGCATTCCTCGGCCATCTTCTTGACGACCTTGACCAGTTCCTTGCGCCGCTCTTCCGTAAGGGGCGGGATGGCTATTCGGATCACTTTCCCGTCGTTTGCGGGAACCAGGCCGAGCTCGGACTTCTGTATCGCCTTTTCGATATTGCCGATGGCACTTTTATCCCAGGGAGAAATGACGATCAGCTGGCTTTCCGGAACCGACAGAGATGCCACCTGGTTCAAGGGCGTCATGGTGCCGTAATAATCCACCTTGATCCCGTCAAGAAGCGATATGGATGCCCTCCCCGTCCGCACCTTGTTGAGCGATCGATCAAAGAAACGAATGTGCTTTTCCATTTCTTCCTTCAGCTCTTCATAGACAAGCTCTATCATTTCCGGGCTCCTACAAAGGTTCCTACCGGTTCTCCACAGACAACGCTCTTGATATTACCTTTTTTTTCGAGATTGAAGACCACGATCGGAAGATCGTTGTCCCTGCACATCGATATTGCCGTGGAATCCATGACCTTGAGATTCCGTGAAAGCACCTCGGTATAACCGATCGTCTCAAAGAACCGGGCATCCCTGTTCTTGACGGGGTCCTTGTCATAGACACCGTCTACCTTCGTTGCCTTGAGAATTATCTCCGCCTCGATCTCCATGGCCCGCAGGGAAGCCGCCGTATCGGTCGTCATAAAGGGATTTCCCGTTCCACCGGCGAAAATGACGACACGTCCCTTTTCAAGATGCCGGATTGCCTTCCTCTTGATGTAAGGTTCGGCGATCTCACGCATTTCGATCGATGTCTGTACCCGTGTCGGGATATCGTTCCGCTCCAGGATGTTCTGCAGGGCCACGCTGTTTATCACCGTCGCAAGCATCCCCATGTAGTCTGCGGATACCCGGTCTATCTTCCTGTCGGTCGCCTCGATCCCGCGGAATATGTTGCCGCCGCCGACAACGATCCCGATCTGGACACCCAGATCCCTGACTTCCCCGATCTCCCCGGCAAGGTAATCGAGCACCGCACCGTCGATCCCGAAAGAGACTTTCCCCTGAAGAGCCTCGCCGCTCAATTTCAGAACAATCCTCTTATAGATCGCCTGTTCCATGGGATGCTCTCCACAACGCATGCTCTTCGGGGATGAACCCGTGGTTTATTCCGCTTCCCCGCCAAGCTGATAGCGGACGAATCGTTTGATGACGATGTTTTCGCCCGTGTTCGCTATCATGTTCTTTACCAGGGTTTCTATGGTGATGTCCGTATCCTTGACGAACTTCTGATTGATAAGACATACTTCTTCGTAGTATTTTCTCAGTTTGCCTTCGCATATCTTGTCAAGGATCTTCTCGGGTTTGCCTTCCGCCAGTGCCTGTTCCCGGTAGATCGCCTTCTCCCGCTCGATCTCCGGCTCGGGAATCGCCTCGGACGAAACGTATTTCGGGTTCATTGCCGCGATGTGCATGGCGATATCGCGGGCCAGGGTCTTGAACCCGTCCGTCTTTGCCACAAAATCCGTTTCACAGTTCACTTCCACCAGGACGCCGATCTTTCCTTCCATATGGATATAGGAAGTTACGACCCCTTCCTTGGTCGCCCTCGAAGACCGCTTGGTCGCCGCCGACATTCCCTTTTTCCTGAGATATTCAATCGCCTTATCAAAATCACCGCCGGATTCCTGCAAGGCTTCCTTGCAATCCATCATGCCGGCATTTGTCTTGTCTCTCAGTTTCTTTACCAGTGCCGCTGTAATCTCCACTCTAATCTACCTCCTGCTCCTCATCACGGATATTGTCATCGCCGTACTTTTCCGGCGGTTCTTCCTCCATACCACCCAGGTCCTTTGTTTCAATGCTTTCGGGAACGTCCACCTCCGCTTCCTCCCGGTCCTCACCCTTATCGCTTTCAGCCTGTATCCGCTCCTCGAACCGGCGATTGCCTTCAATAACGGCATCGGCGATACGCGAAGAGAACAGCTTGATCGCCCTGATCGCATCGTCATTACCGGGAATGATATAATCCACGTCATCGGGATCGCAATTGGTATCCACGATGGCCACGATGGGAATGCCGAGATTCCGTCCCTCTTTAACGGCTATCTGTTCCTTTCGCGGATCCACCACGAAAAGCGCACCCGGCAGACCTTTCATGGTCCTGATGCCGCCGAGAACCCTCTCGAGTTTCACACGCTCGCGCTGGAGTCCCATGATCTCCTTTTTCGGGAAGGCGTTGATACTCTCGTCCTGGAACATAGTGTCAAGGGTGTTGAGCCGTTCGATACTTTTTCGAATCGTCACGTAATTGGTAAGCATGCCGCCCAGCCATCGCTGGTTCACATAGGGCATCCCGCAGCGCTCCGACTCCGCCTTGATGGATTCCTGGGCCTGTTTCTTTGTTCCCACCATAAGCAGTTCTTTTCCCGTGGAAACAAGATCGACCACAAAACTGTAAGCGATATCGAAAAGCTGAACCGTCTGCTGAAGGTCGATGATATATATGCCGTTCCGGGCACCGAAGATAAAAGGTTTCATCTTGGGGTTCCACCGGTTCGTCTGGTGACCGAAGTGGACCCCCGACTCGAGCAGCATTTTCATTGAAACATAAGACATGAGCATTTCTCCTTTCGTTTGTACCGCCACCCCTCTCTTCTTGTCCCGGGACTTTTTCAAGCAACGCCGGGTACAATCAAGGGATGTGAGTGATTTTCCCTTACGGGCTGCAGCGACATATCATATGCCGGTCGAATAATCAAGGCAAAAAAAGTGGTTAGGGACATCCAGTGCATGAGTACCTGAGTGCCTAAGTACCTGAGTGCCTGGTAATACAGAAGTCCCCCTTTGCAAAAGGGGGATTGAGGGGGATTTTAAATAGAAAAATCCCTCCCGGCCTCCCTTTACGAAAGGGAGGTGAAAAACCTAATCCGCAATCCGTAATCCTATAATCCGTAATCCTATAATCCGTAATCCGCTAATCCCTAATCCCTTTCTCACGGATCACGTATGATACATCGCGTTTATCTTCACATAATCATATGAAAGATCCGATGTGTAGAGGTGGAAGGATGCCTTGCCCATTCCAAGTCTGACCGTAACCGGGACCGTCTCGCGCTTCATCACCTCCGCAAGCCTTTCCTTCACCCCCGGAACACCCGTCCCGTTCCTGAAGAGCGGGATGCCGTCAATAAAGAGTTCTGTTGCATCCGCGGGCACAGGGACACCCGAGGCACCGACGGCCGATATAATGCGTCCCCAGTTGGGATCATTTCCAAAAAAAGCGGTCTTCACGAGGTTTGAACGGGCGATCGCATAGGCCACCCGCCGGGCTTCCTTCATGTTCCGGGCACCCTCGACAACAAGAGAGATCACCTTGGTAGATCCTTCACCGTCTCTCACGATGGCCCTGGCAAGAAAATCCATGACGCCGCCCAGTGCCTCGCGGAACATCGGCAGGGACTTCGACCGAGGCGTCAGCGGGTCATTACCGGCGACACCATTCGCCATGATGATGGCCATATCGTTCGTGCTCATGCATCCGTCGACACTGATGGCATTGAAGCTCTCGTCAACGGCCTTCCTGAAAACCCGCTCCAGGCAGGGTTGCTCTATGGAGGCATCGGTCATGATAAAGGCAAGCATCGTCGCCATGCCCGGTTCTATCATTCCGGCACCTTTCGCGATCCCGCAGACCGTGATCTCTTTCCCCCCAATACGGCATTTTTGCGCATGCATCTTCGGAAACGCGTCGGTCGTCATTATTCCTTCCTCTGCGGAGGGAATACCATAGGGGCTGACAGCTTTCGCCAGGTTGTCAATGTTCGCCAGTATCTTTTCCAGGGGCAGCCGCTCGCCGATCACTCCCGTGGACGCCGCGAGGACCAGCTCCTCATCGATGTTCAAACGCTTTGACAGGGCCTTTGACACGGCCAGCGCGTCACGGAGACCTTCATCCCCGGTCGCGGCGTTGGCATTACCGCTGTTCACGATGACCGCCTGGGCCGTTCCTTTTCTGATCCGCTCCCGGGAAAGAACAACGGGAGCAGCCGTGAAAACGTTCGTCGTGAACACGCCGGCCGCCGCCGCCGGCACCTTCGAAAATATCAGGGACAGATCGTTCCGGCCGTTCGTCTTGATACCGCAGAAAACACTTCCGGCAAGAAACCCGGGGACATGTAACTCATCAGTCATGATCTTCGGCTCTCCTTGTGTACCTCACTGCCTTTTAATTCATCTCCCGCAGCAATGCTTGTACTTCTTACCGCTGCCGCACGGGCAGGGTTCGTTCCTTCCGACCTTCCTCGTATCCCGCTTGACCGTTTTGGGCGTCGCCCCCGCGTCACCACGACTCATGACATAATCCTGGCTCTGCGCCTCTTCGATCTCCCGCACCTCTTCCTGGCGCTGTATCTGGACCACGCACAATTTTTCGAGGGTATCCTGCTTGATCCGGAATACCATGTCCATGAACATATCGTATCCCTCTTTCTGATACTCTCTGACGGGGTCCTTCTGGCCGTAACCGCGGAGCCCGATACCTTCCTTGAGGTGATCCATCGCCAGCAGGTGTTCTTTCCAGTGCGTATCTATCGACTGCAGCATGACGACCCGCATGATGTAGTTCATGAGGTCCGTCCCGTATTCCCGCTCCTTGCTCCGGAGATGTTCGATCACGCTTGACGTGATCTTTTCCTGAATGGTGCTGCGGTCCATCTCCGCCCGGTTCATCCCGCTCAGGGGCAGCTTGAGCAAAAACCGCTTGAAAAGAAGATCTTCAAGTCCCTTGAGGTTCCATTCATCGGGATGGGCCTTCTCCTCCATGTATTCATCCACCAGGTCTTCCGTCACTTCCCCCAGCATCTCCTCAACGGCCTGCCAGAGGTTTTCACCGCTCAGGACGTCCCGTCTCTGGGTATAAATGACCTCGCGCTGGCGGTTCATTACATTGTCATACTCCAGAAGATGCTTCCGTATATCGAAGTTCTGACCCTCCACGCGGCGCTGAGCGTTTTCGATCGCCTTGGTGATAAGGTTGTGCTCGATCGGCTGGTCCTCCTCGACGCCGATCCGATCCATGATCGACGAGATCCTCTCGGCACCGAATATACGCAGCAGGTCATCCTCAAGGGACAGATAAAACCTCGATGACCCATTGTCGCCCTGGCGTCCCGACCGCCCCCGCAACTGGTTGTCTATGCGGCGGCTCTCGTGCCGTTCCGTACCGAGAATGTGAAGCCCGCCCAGATCAGCGACGCCCTCCCCCAGCTTGATGTCGGTCCCCCTGCCTGCCATGTTCGTCGATATGGTGACGGCATTGGGCTGTCCGGCCTGCGCGATGATCTCCGCCTCTCGCTCGTGGTTCTTTGCATTGAGGACGTTGTGCCTGATCCCGTTCTTGGAGAGGTACTTGCTGAGAAGTTCCGATTTCTCGATCGAGATGGTGCCGATCAGAACGGGCCTTCCCATATGGTGAAGTTCCTTGACCTCGTCGATCACGGCCCTGAATTTTTCCTGCTCCGTCTTGTAGATGACATCTGAATAATCTTCCCGGATCATGGGCATGTTCGTGGGTATGACGACCACGTCGAGATCATATATCTTCTTGAATTCCTCAGCTTCGGTATCGGCTGTTCCGGTCATGCCGGCCAGTTTGTCGTACATGCGGAAGAAGTTCTGAAAAGTGATCGACGCCAGTGTCTGGTTCTCCCGTTCGATCTTCACATGCTCCTTCGCCTCGAGTGCCTGATGCAGGCCGTCGCTGTAACGGCGGCCGGGCATGACCCGTCCCGTAAATTCATCGACGATGACGACCTGCCCGTCCTTCACCAGATAATCGATATCCCGTTTAAAAAGCGTGTGGGCCTTCAGTGCCTGGTTCACATGATGCAGCAACTCGATGTTTTTCGGCTCATAGAGATTCTGTACCTTCAGCAGGCTTTCGACGCGCGCGACGCCCTCCTCCGTCAGAACGACGGTTCTGCTCTTTTCATCAATGGTATAATCCCGTTCCCGGGTCAGACGTGGGAGGACCTGATTGATGCGGTAATATTTGTCGGTCGATTCCTCGGACGGTCCGGAAATGATCAGGGGCGTCCGGGCCTCGTCGATAAGGATGCTATCCACCTCGTCGACGATGGCGTAATGAAAATCGCGCTGGACATAATCCTCGATGCGGAAGTTCATGTTATCCCTGAGATAGTCGAAGCCGAACTCGTTGTTCGTTCCGTATGTGATATCGCAGGAATAGGCACGTCGCCGCTCATCATCGCTCATGCCGTGAACGATGATCCCCAC
Source organism: Deltaproteobacteria bacterium (assembly GCA_016933965.1). Taxonomy (NCBI): domain Bacteria; kingdom Pseudomonadati; phylum Myxococcota; class Myxococcia; species Deltaproteobacteria bacterium. Next base: position 45,926 of record JAFGTS010000022.1, read on the forward strand.
CGAAAGCCCGAGGAAGCTGTAGATCGGCCCCATCCAGGAGGCATCCCTCCGCGCCAGGTAATCATTGACCGTCACCAGGTGCGCCCCCTTCCCGGTCAGGGCGTTGAGATACAGGGGCATCGTCGCCGCAAGGGTCTTTCCCTCGCCGGTCTTCATTTCCGCGATCTTCCCCTCGTGAAGAACGATACCGCCGATGACCTGAACATCAAAGGGTCTCATCGCCACGGTCCTCGCTGCTGTTTCTCTCGCGACGGCAAAGGCCTCCGGGAGGATCGCATCGACCTCGGCGCCCTGCTGAAGTTTCTCCCTGAAATAAGGAGTTTTCGCCTTCAGTTGATCGTCGGTCAGCTTCCGGACCTCCGGTTCCAGTGCGTTTATTTCATCGAGAACAAGGGACAGCCGTTTCAGTTCCCTGTCGTTCTTGCTCCCGAATATCTTTTTCAGGACATAATTCAACATACCTTCACCATTAAAAAACCCGGTAACACTCCATTACCGGGAGACACTCTCATTTACCTCTTTCCTTGCGGGGGGAAGACACGTTTCTTAAAAGAGATACTTCCGCGGATTGACAAAGACACCGTCGACGCGCACCCCGTAATGGAGATGGGGTCCCGTGCTCCTGCCCGAATTGCCCACGTATCCGATGATATCACCGCGCTTCACCTTCTGTCCCACGCCGGCGGTGGATTTTTTCAGGAGATGCCCGTAGCAGGTCGATATTCCGCTACCGTGATCGATAATGATCATGTTACCCATATCGGTCTCATAGGTTATCTTTTTCACCTTCCCATCCGCCGGTGAAACGACTTCTTCGCCGATCCGGGTCGCTATGTCGATGCCTTTGTGAAACTCTCTGTTCCCGGTAAAGGGGGATATCCGGTATCCGTATTCAGATGTCACCCACCCGATGACAGGCCATATCGAGGGTATGCCGGCAAGAACCGATTTCTGTTCTTCGAGGAACTGGTGGAGCTCTCTGAAACTATCCTGCTGAACAGTAGCCTCATCGAGAAGGTCATCCATGCTTTCATGGATCTTTTCAATCAATTCATCATCCATGCGGGCTGCGGGCGATTCCGAAAAGTAATCTTCCCTGACGGAGCCGCCCACTCCCAGGAAATCATTGCTTGAGTGGGGTTCCTCGAGGTTGGTCATGATCCGTAATTTCTTATCGAACTGGCGAAGCTCCTCCATTTTCTTCTGAAAATCGCCCACCTTGTCGGCAAGCACGCTGATCTGTTCTCTCTGGGTTGCGCTGATCTCGCGCAAATCATCCAGTTCACACAATTTGTCCCTTGTATTGATATACTCGTTTGCAAGGAAAACAAGCGCGAGAAGAGAAACGACACAAAGAATGATAATACCGGTGAACAGCGTCGAAGACACCCGCAGCTTGCGTATGGTTCCTTTTTTTTGAGGTATGAGCAGAAGAGTATAATATCGCGTTCCCACTGCAGCTCCTCTTTCGATATTTTCCTGATTGCCCCTCGATGTCACGAAAAATTATCATAGATCGGACAAATGTCAAGCAGAGATTCAATCGTGCCGGATGAATCAGGGAGCCATCATATTGAATTCACACTGTTATTGGCGGCAGTCACGGTACGGCGGGGAATTTCCATCCCGCGACACCGACCGTTTTCCTGTTGTTCGATCCGGCAACCCGTTTCTCAGGCCTTTTTCTCGACCATGATCAGGGGCTCGCCCACGTCAACCTCGTCACCGGGCGATACGGCCACATCCGTCACGCGGCCGTTGATCTCGGATATGATATTGTTGAGCATTTTCATGGCCTCGAGCGTGACAAGCACCTCGCCGGCGGATACCTCGCTCCCGACTTCAACGGGAACTTCGTTCACCACTCCCTTGATCGGCGACCTCACATCACCGGCCTGCGCCAGTTCGCTGATCTCCTTCTGGGTAAGCGAGACCTTCCGTTCCTTCTTTTCTCCTTCGCTCTCAAGTTCGGTCAGGATCGGTTCCGGGTGGTGATCGATAATGAGATATGTCACGGCATCGCCGCCCTTTGTCCTTCGCTGCGGTCCGATCTCGATCCGGTGATGTTTGCCGTAGGCATCGGTAAAATCAAAGCGGTCTCCTAGGGTAAATCCGCCTTTTCTGAACCATACCGACGGCGGCAGCACCCAGGTCTTTCCATACTTTTCCTCGAATTTGAAAAAATTCACCGCGTCGTTGGGATGCTGCAGGTAGAGGACCAGTTCATCGTCCGTCGCCTTCCTTCCCAGGCGCCGTTCAAGCACCCGCCGTTCGATGTCGAGATCGACATCCTCTATCCGCTGATATCCGCCTTCGTTTTCAAGGATACTCTTCCAGGACGAGCCGAAGACCGTCTCGTAGATATCATCGCCGGGTCGGTAAAAAGGAAGTTCCCCGTAGCGGCCGAGCATCAGATTTTTCAGATCGTCGTTGGCGTCCCGGTATCGCTTCCCCTTCAGGACGTTATTGACGGCGGTCGTCCAGAGTATCTGCGAACCGGGTGTCACGCTCCACCAGTTACCCAGCTCCACCTGGACCCTCGGCAGTTCTTCCTGAAGTATCTGCGGCATCAGGTGCAGGAAACCGCCCTTGACGGCCTGCTCAAAACTGGAACCCGTTGCGCCGCCCGGCAATTTATGAACCTGAACGGTGGGATCGAAGCCGAGGAACTGGGACTCAAAGTCCTTGTAATGCTCCCGTTCCGGGCGGAGCCTGTTCGACGTGGCGACCACCGCATCGCGATCGATACCGGCCGCTGTAAAGCCATACTCCTCAAGGGTTTCCAGAACTGTCAGTACAGGAGGAGGTCCGTAAAACCCGGTAAAGGCATGATCACCCGCGTCGGCGATCCTGGCACCGTTCCTGACGGCCTCCACGATCCTGCCGATATCGTTACCATCGGTGTTATGCCCGTGATAATGGATGATCAGCTCCGGATACCGGTTGAGGATCGCCTTCACCAGGTCGCCCATCCGCTTCGCCGTTCCCAGCCCGCCATGGTTCTTGATGCAGAGGATGATCTCTTCACCGGTCACGGCAAGGATCTCGCCGACCTTGCGCACGTAATATTCATCGGTATGTTCCGGTCCCGTTGAAAAACAGATCGACGGCTCACAGATGCACCCTGCCGCCCGCACCTCCTCCAGAACGGGAACCATGTTGGGAATATAATTCAGGAAATCAAAGACCCGCCACACATGGATGTATCGGGCGAAACTCCGGACCGTCAATCGAATGACGTTTTCAGGATACGGGCGATATCCGAAGAGGTTGATACCCCTGCAGAGCGTCTGAAACATGGTGTCCGGCATCTGCGTCCCGAGTATTTCCAGCTTCTCCAGGGGGTTTATCTGCTTTCGCAGCATATCGACATGGACGGACGCACCGCCGGATATCTCGATCGTGAAATAGCCCGCATTATTGCGTTCCTCCGCGACCAGCATCTGCGTATGGGGCATGATACGATTTTTAAAATCCGACTGGGACAGGTCGCGCTCCGTATTGGTGATCAGGTAATCCTTCGCCCGACGGATCTTGTCGAGAACCGTCGCGGCCCCGCCACTGTGGAGGTCTTTCGGTGTAATTCGTTCATCCTGTGTTTTCTGTGGTGAGCTCATCATCCCATCCTGTCGGCACACTTGCCACGGTAAGCGTGCATGCCCTATTTCAACCGTCAGTAAGCGTAAGTGTTCGTCTTCTTCGCGTGGATCTCTGCTACGAGGCGGGCGATCCTGGCAACCTCCCGCTCCTTTTCCGGATAATCAAAAACGTTGCTGTGGGTTTCCAGATAGGAGGTATCAAAGGTTCCCTTCTGGAAATCCGCGTCTTCGCAGATGTTGAGATAGAAGGGAATCGTTGTTTTCGGACCCACGATAAGAAAATCATTGAGGGCACGCTTCAGGCGCTGAACCGCCTGCTCCCAGTTATGCCCACGGATGGTCATTTTAACGAGCAGCGAGTCATACTCGGTCGGTATCTTGTATCCCTGGTATGCCATACCGTCAAGCCTGATACCGGGACCCCCCGGAGACTGGTAGACCTCGACCCGCTTCCCTCCCTCAGGCATGAAATTATTTTTGGGGTCTTCGGCGTTGATCCTGACCTGGATGGCCTTTCCCAGCAGGTGGAACCGGACTTCGGGTATCTCAAGCCGATGTCCTTCCGCTATCCGTATCTGTTCCCGCACGATATCCACGCCGGTAAGCATTTCCGTGACGGTATGCTCCACCTGGAGCCGCGTATTCATCTCCATGAACCAGAATTCATTCGTCACGGAATCGACCAGGAATTCCACAGTCCCGGCATTGAGATATCCGGCGGAAGCCGCGGCTTCTACGGCCGTTTTATGGATGGATTGCAGAACATCCATGGGGAGGTCCGCCGGCGCGATTTCTATCAACTTCTGATGGCGGCGCTGGATCGAACAATCCCTGGTTCCCAGATGTATGACATTCCCCTGTGAGTCCGCCAGTATCTGGACCTCGACGTGACGCGGCCGCTGTATGTATTTTTCCACATAGACATTATCATCGTTGAAGGCCGACCGCGCCTCCGCCCGCGCCTGCGGCACCTGGGTAACGAGTTCGTCCCTGCTGCCGATCTTTCTGATCCCCCTGCCGCCGCCTCCCGATGACGCCTTCAACATGAGGGGGTATCCAACCCGCTCACCGAAGGCCACAGCTTCCGCGATCCCCTCTTCACCCTTTGCAAGGTTGTCGGTTCCCGGAATGGAGGGAATACCCGCTTTTTCCATGATCTGGCGGGCAATGATCTTGTTCCCCAGGTTTCGGATGACCTCAGGCGGCGGTCCGATGAAAATCAGCCCCGCCTCACTGCATGCCTGGGAAAAATCCGGATTCTCCGCAAGGAACCCGTACCCGGGATGGATCGCATCCGCCCCCGTTTTCCGGGCGGCCCATATCATTCGCTCTATATCAAGGTAATCCTTTCGCGGTCCGTTCCCGATAAGTATCGCGTCATCGGCGAATCTGATAAAGACCGACTCGTTGTCGGGCCGCTCATAGACTGCAACAGCAGTGAGACCGAGTTCCTTGACGGTCCTGATGATCCTGAGGGCTATTTCACCCCTGTTCGCCACCAGAACCTTCCGTATCTCCCTTCTTGGCTGCATTTCCACCTTCCTGTCGTAGCGTATTACAAAGCGCGGTATACTACCCGGACCTTACTATCATGTCAAGAAAATAGGAGAGGGGGTATGGATTACGGATTACGGATTATGGATTATGGATTATGGATTATGGATTACGGATTATGGATTACGGGGTACGGGGTACGGGGTACGGGGTACGGGTTAAGTTTTTCACCTCCCTTTCGTAAAGGGAGGCCGGGAGGGATTTTTGTATTTAAAATCCCCCTCGATCCCCCTTTTCCAAAGGGGGAGGTGGTTTCGTCACGTACCCAGGCACTTAGACACTCAGGCACCACGCCCCGATCATCTCAAATGTAGTTATACATGATCGCCTTCAGGTCTCTCTCGAAGGCATCGGGCTCCGTGTTCCTGTAACGGTCGACAATGTCCTTGAGGGCATCGTAAGTGCGGCGCTCATCCAGGTCGTCGAGTCGGCGGTATATTCCACGCCGTCGTCCAAGCTGGTAAACCCGTCGCTTTTCTTCCGGCATGTCGCAGTAACGGTCAATGATCCCCAGAAGCCTTTCACGGTCCTCCGGAAGCTTCCCCTCCAACTCCTCCAGAAGGTTCAGGATATGATCGCTGACGACGGTGCTTTCAATGCCATCAAGGTTTTCAATGAAGAGGCGTATCTCGCGAACCATATCATCATCACTGAGCGGAATGAACTGCCCTTCATCCATCATGCGGTACAGCTCCGTTCCGGGGATCGCCTGGACCGACCGGAGGCGGATGAAATCGGGGTTTATCTCATTCATGACCCGCGCCGTTTCGACGGCGTGCTCGCGCGACCAGCGTTCTCCTCCAAGGCCCGGCATAATGTACTCGGACAGGGATATGCCCGCTTCCACCACGTTACGTCCGCCGGCCACATGCTCGGCCGCCGTCACACCCTTGCGAATGAAGGCAAGCAACGGGTCGTAACCGGTTTCCATACCGATGTGCACCCGGGAAAGTCCCGCGTCACGGAGCGTCTCGAATTCTTCACGGCTTTTCCGGGCCGCCGTTTTTGAGCGGCAGTATGAAGTGATCCGGGTTACTGACGGGAAGGCTTCCTTGATGAAGGAGATCACCTGCGCCAGGTCATCGGTCTTTACTACCAGCGAGTTGGCATCCTGAAGAAAGACCGATTCCCCGCCGAAATAGAGCCACGCGGCAATGCTGCGGTAGCTGTCATTGAAGAGGGCCTCGTTCGCGAATATCCCGGCCACGACGGCCCGAGAAACCGACCCGCCTTCACCCATCTTCCACGACAGGGACCTGATATCATCGGCGATCCGCCGGGCGCATCTGATATCTTCCTTCACATCCTCGATGGACCGTATTTCGAACTTCGTTCCCCGGTAACAGCGGCAGAAGGCACATTTATTCCAGGGACAGTTCCTCGTCACGCGGATCAGGAGGCTTTTCGCCTCACTGGGCGGTCTGATGGGCCCCTGTTCAAATGAAACGTTCATAGTTTTACCTGCCACTAACTTGCGTTCTATCACTTGACATCCCTGTTTAAACGGCCATTGAAACGTTTTTGCAATACATCTCGGCGAAGCGGAGGATAAGCGATCTCAACTGTCTGAGCCGCAGGCGAGTTTTGAGATCGCCTGAAGCAAGCCGTTAGATGTATCAAAAACGTTTCGGGCCGGTGAAAAAGGGATGTCATGGATCACAGGCCGTTACTTGTTTCTGAACATCATAAGCACTGAGTAATATATTAACCCTTTGCGGAAAAATCAATCACCGGTCTTCCCTCTCCGTAGACAAGCATGCGATAGGTCTTTTCTATCCGGTCCCAGTTCTCTTCCCGGTCCATGGACCAGTAACGGCCGATGACGGAGGCGACCACCCCGCCGCCCAGTTCCCGGCATTTCTGTTCGATCTTCTCAATATATATGGCGCCGCTTTCCGGTTTCTCCCCCCTCCGCCCGAGCATGGCATGGATAAAGAAGTCCCTCACACCCTGCCGCCGGGCCAGTTCCATCAGGGCATAGAGATGGTCAACGGAACCATGGGAACTGAAAAAAGACACGATCCCCATCAGGTGCAAAGCGCCGCCGCTGCGTTTGCATGCATCGATGACCTTAAGAAAAGCATCATTGTTGAAAAAAGAGCCGTCCGCTATCGCCCGGTCTATCCTGACCCGATCGGAATATACCCTTCTTCCCGCACCGATGTGAAGGTGCCCGACCTCGGAATTTCCCACCATCCCCTCAGGAAGCCCCACCGCTATGCCGGAAGCGGCCAACCGCGATACACTGTGACGGCGCATCAGGTCGTCCATCACCGGTGTCTTGGACGCGGCGATCAGGTTTCCCCGCGTCTCATCGTTCAGACCCCATCCATCAAGGATGAGGAGCATCACGCGCTTCGACGGAGCGATGTGTTCATCAAGGAGCAATGTGTTCCCCGTCATGACCGCCGGTTTTTCTATTCCAAAGATCTGCAGGATCGTCGGGGCGACATCGGCAAGTTCACCTTCCTTCTTAAGATTCACCTGCCCTGTTCCCGTCACGACCATGAATGGCACGGGCGAGTCCGTATGGCCCGTGTCGATTGCGCCGTCGGGATAGAGCCACTTTTCCACCGTCCCATGATCGGCCGTCACGAACGTCGTAACTCCGGCCCGCCCGGCTTCATCCAGGAGGATCCCCGCCGTTTCATCGACAACTTCGACGGCCCTCCTGATCGCACTTTCATTTTCAATATGTCCCACCACATCGACGTTCGGAAGGTTCACGACGACAAAATCATAGGTCACGTCACGGAGGGCGTCGATGACCGTGGAACGGATCTTTTCTATGGACATTTCAGGGGCTTCATCGAAGAGCACGACATCCTTTCTGGTGGGAAGGATCGATCGTTCCTCGCCCGTGAAAGGCTGAAAGGATTTCCCGTCAAGGAAGAAGGAAAGATGAACGGCTTTTTCCGCCTCCGTTATCTTTATCTGCCGTTTTCCCCGCTGAGCCAAAACCTCGCAGAGGCTGTCACGGACCTTCCCTTCCGGTGGAAAGGCGACCTTTACGGGAAGGTCCTCGTGATACTGGATCATCGTCGCGTACCCGAGACGGAGGTCGTTTTCGACGGGAAATTCGTGAAAATCCCTTTCAACGAGGCTTCGCGTCAGTTCTATCTCACGCTCCCCCCGAATGTTGTAGAAAATGACCGAATCCCCCCGCCTGATACGGCCCACCGGATTTCCCCCGTCATCCGCGCGAACGAGAGGCTCAAGCGTTTCATCATCCTTGTCCGGCCCGTAGGATCCGCGGACGGCCCGGGACATGCAAAGATCACGTGATGCGTCTGTCACGGCTCACTCCTGTCGGTCAATAGTCCCGGTAGTAGTATTACAGTGCGTCCTTCTTGTCAAATGTTCCGGAAGCGGGACGAACATGCTTTTCGGTTGAAAACGGGCGATGTCCGTGATAACGGTTTATCTTCAATAATCAGTGGAATATGCGCATTACCGATGAGTGACAAGGGCTATGAAAAAACCCAGGAAGAAATACTGAAGGAACGGGCCGAGGTCCTTTTCCGAACGGGCCGGATGCTGTCCGACGCCATCAACCGGGCACGGGATATCGAAAAGGACATTGACGAAAAAATGAACATGCTCAATGATCGCGTCCGAAACGGATACGTTGATAGCATCAACGGTCTGTGCCGGGACATTGATGAGCAGATCAACCAGTTCAACGAAGCCCGTGAATACGCAAAGATTCGGTATTACTACCTGATCGTGACGAGGGAGGCAATGGGGTTCCGGCGGCATGCCTGGGTGGAAAACATCTATCGAATTCCCAACAAGAAAAAAAATCTGAAAAGAAACCAATGGACCGGTATGCAAAACGAAGGCTGAGAATGGTCGACGCTCAGCTGCGTTCTCGGGGAATACGGGATAAGCGTGTTCTGGAGGCCATGGGAAAGATCCCCCGCCATCTCTTCGTCGATGAAGGCTTCCTCGAACGGGCCTACTCGGACAATCCTCTTCCCATCGGGGAGCACCAGACGATCTCGCAGCCCTTCATGGTCGCCCTCATGACGGAAGCTCTTGAATTGAAGGGATGGGAGAAAATACTTGAAATAGGAACTGGCAGTGGTTATCAGACGGCGATACTCGCCGAACTGGCGGACCGGGTATGTTCGATCGAACGGATCGCCCCCCTCGCCTCGCGGGCACGGAAGGTCCTCGATACCTTACAATACCACAACGTATTGATACGGGTAGGCGACGGGACCTACGGGTGGAGCGAAGAGGCGCCCTTTGACGGCATCATCGTCACCGCCGGGGCCCCCGATGTCCCGGTGACGTTGAAAAAACAACTGACCGTGGGAGGCAAACTGGTGATCCCCGTGGGAGACCGACATATCCAGTCGCTGCTGCGGGTAACGCGTCTATCCGAGGACATGAGCGACACCCGAACAGAGGACCTCGGCGGGTGCCGGTTCGTCGACCTCATAGGTGAACATGGCTGGAAAGGCTGACCTTCCTTATGCTGAGACGACTGTACGACTGGGTCCTTCACTGGGCTGAGACACCCTATGGTTCATGGGCACTTTTTCTTTTCGCTTTTGCCGAATCAAGTTTTTTCCCCGTGCCTCCCGACGTCCTTCTCATCGCCCTTGCCATTTCAATTCCGGCCAGGGCCTTCAGATACGCTCTCATATGCACGACCGGTTCGGTCATGGGCGGCATGGCCGGGTACATGATCGGAATGTACTTCATGGACCTGGTCGGGTTGCGGATACTGCATTTTTATGATCTCATGGACACCTACGCGACCGTGGGCGATTTCTACAAGCGATACGACGCACTTGCCGTGGCCGTGGCGGGATTTACTCCGATACCCTATAAGGTCTTTACTCTTTCCGCAGGCGCCTTCGGTATAAATTTCCCCGTTTTCGTTCTCGCGTCCACGCTTTCCAGGGCGGCACGTTTCTTCCTGGTCGGCTGGCTCATATATGCGTTCGGAACAGGCATACGATCATTCATTGACAGATATTTCAACGCACTGGCCATTCTCTTCACCGTTCTTCTTGTCGGCGGATTTTTCATCATCAAATGGCTGCTGTAGGGAAAATGACATATTCAAAACACATATTCATCCTGGCGGTCGCCTTACTGATCCTGTTCGCTGCGTCCTGTTCGGTCCGCCCCCGGGGCGTGTATCACACGGTGCAGCCCGAGGAAACGCTCTGGCGCATCGCCCAGGCCTATAATTGCGATGTCGACGAGCTCGCGCGGGCAAACAACCTGAAAGACAAGAACCGCATCGAGGCGGGCCAGGTTATCTTTGTTCCCGGAGCCGACACGGTCCGCGTGACCACCCGGGGCACTTCCGTAAAAGAACCTTCCCCGGGGACCTCGCCCGGTAAAAGCACCGTAACAACAACGCCGAAAGCGACAACGCCGCCGAAGGAGGAACCGAAAGCAGCCGCCGCGATCCAACCGCCGCCGGCGACGAAAAAATACACCCGCGCACGCTTTATCTGGCCGGTTAACGGTGACGTGGTCTCCACCTTCGGTCCCCAACAGAACGGTATGCGCCATACGGGTATAAAGATCGAGGCGTCAGAGAAAACTCCCGTGAGGGCATCGGCGGGAGGGATCATCATACACTCGGGACCGATCAAGTATTTCGGGGAAACCGTGATCATCAAGCATGACAACAATTACACGACGGTCTACGCCAATCTTTTCGACAGGAAGGTGCAGGTCGGAGATGCCGTCACCCAGGGCGCCCTGATAGCGCTTCTGGGGCGGGACGAAAAAACGGGCAAGGAATGCCTGCATTTTGAGATACGATATAAGAACGTCGCGAAAAACCCGCTTTCCTATCTCCCAAAACGATGAGAAACGGCGGGACGCGGCCGAGAACTGACGAGAGGAGTCATTATGAAGCTGACGGATGAACTGTATGTCTATGAATGGACCAATCCCTTTGAAAACAACTGCAACAGTTTTTACATCGGTGGGAACGTGGGTGCCCTGATAGATCCTGGCCTCCGCTCTTATGTCCCGGACCTGCTGAAACGCATGAAGAACGACGGCATCAATGAAGATGATATCCGTTATGTGATAAACACGCATTCCCACCCCGATCATTTCGATGGGGCGGCGTATTTCAACGGCAGGGACTCCGTCTCTATCGGCCTGAACGATGAGGAGCTCGCATTCTACCGGGAGATCGGGTCATCCATGTACCGGCTCTTCGGCCTGGAGGCGCCCGAGATCGACATCGACATGGTCCTTCGCGAGGGCGACATCGAAATGGGAGGGGAATCGTTCCGGATACTTCACGTCCCCGGGCACTCCCCCGGCTCCATCGCCCTTTACTGGCCTTCGCGCAAAGCCCTGTTCCCGGGAGACGTGATCTTCGCCCAGAACGTGGGCAGAACGGACTTCCCCGGTGGAAGCGGACAGCAACTCAAAGAGAGCATCCGGACGCTTTCCCGGCTCGACGTGGAATACCTGCTGCCGGGACATATCAATATCGTGACGGGAGCTGAATCGGTGAAAGGGAACTTCCGGTTCGTCATCGATCGGATATTCCCCTATATATGAACCAGTCCCCGTGTAATGATGGATCGCCTGTAATCCAGGGCTTTTCGCACTCAGGCACTCAGCACATAGGCAAATATCAACGGCACCACGATGGTGGCATCCGATTCGATGATGTACCGCGGGGTGTCAATACCGAGCTTTTCCCAGGTTATCTTTTCGTTGGGAACCGCACCGGAATATGAACCGTAACTGGTCGTTGAATCACTGACCTGGCAGAAGTATCCCCAGAGCGGCGTGTCGCGCAGTTCCATATCCTGCCGAAGCATGGGAACCACACAGATGGGAAAATCCCCGGCGATGCCGCCGCCAATCTGAAAAAATCCGATGGTCCCTTTTTCGCTTGTTTTCTGGTACCAGTCCGCCAGGCACAGCATATATTCAATTCCTGTTCTGACCGTGTGAACGTTCTTTATCGTTCCCTTGAGACAGTGCGATGCGAATATGTTTCCCAGCGTCGAGTCCTCCCAGCCGGGCACGAAGATGGGAAGGTCCTTTTCACAGGCCGCCACCATCCAGCTGTCCTTCGGGTCGATCTGATAGTAACTGGTGAGTTTTTCTTCCTTGATCAACTGGTAGAAAAATTCATGGGGGAAATACCGCGCGCCTTCGCGGTCGGCCCTGATCCATTCCTCGAGCATCGCCCCTTCTATCCGCCTGATCGCTTCCTCCTCAGGAATACAGGTGTCTGTCACCCGGTTCAGATGGCGCTTCAGAAGCCCCTGCTCTTCATCCGGGCTCAGGTTCCGGTATGCCGGAATGCGCACATAGTGTTCGTGGGCGACAAGATTAAATACGTCCTCCTCCAGGTTCGCACCGGTGCAACTGATGGCGTGTACCTTCCCGCGGCGGATCATTTCAGCCAGGGAAAGCCCGATCTCCGCGGTACTCATGGCCCCGGCCATGACGAGCAGCATCTTTCCGCCCGCTTCCAGTGATTTCCTGTATCCTTCCGCCGCGTCAACGAGGGCCGCGGCGTTAAAATGCCTGAAATGATGCTTTATAAATTCTGCGATTCCTGCCGTTTTCATGGTCATACTTCTCGCTCGGATGAGGATTTTTCTCCTTTTTTTGGGGGGCTACGTTACCACAGGTGACGGGGAATGACCATTCTTTTCCATCATGGGAGAACGATCTGCAAAGGACACACAAAAACGGTTCGGGGTCCGCCGGAAACCGATGCGGCCGACGTGCCGTCAATTTCGGACCCAGGTCGCGCAATATTCGGCCCGGGGTGGAACGGTGTCAACAGCGGCGGGCCCCTTCTCCCATTGTCCGTCGATCCCTGCCTCACGCATAGCCAGATCGAAATGGCACATGGCTATCCCCATGTCTATCCGCTGGAGGTCCGCGGCCGGGAATAACTTCCTGTATCCCGGCGTGCGTCTGAGGAAGAAGTATACCCTGTCGTCCGCAACGACAACGCGCCAGGGCTGCTTGTTCACCGCCGACGGCGCGAGCCTGACCATCTCGAGAGGTCGACCGTAGACGCCGGCCCGGTCTGCATCGATAGGAGTTCGAAAATCCTTTGAAAAAAACAGTTCCTTCCACTCCTTCCGTTTCGCCGAGCCGACGCTCGCGCGCATGAACCTGTCGCGAAACGTCGGGGTCTCCTGTGGATATCCGACGGGACAGACGGCGGGCAGGATCTCATTTTTGGTCAGTCCGATCAGGTCCGCATAGGAAGAACGGCTGAAGGTCCCGCCTACCCAGCATGTAGCGAGGCGCAGACCCGTCGCGAAGAGAATGATCTTCTCAAACTGGTAGCCGAAATCCTCCATGTTCGCCCCGTCCTTGTTCACCGCTCCGACGATGAAATGGGTCGCCCCTCTGATCACACCGTAGGTTCCGGGAACAGTTTTCAGACCCTCCACGCCGCTCTCGACGAGATAAAATCTCGTCCGCGAGCCGAATGGGGGGTCCGCCTGAGACGCCATGAACGAATCGAGAAGTTCCTTTTCATTCATCCCCAGCGGCCGACCGCTGAAACTCCTGCACGACTTCCGCAGCTCCATCAGCTCCGTGAACGAGAGCCCCGTTCTGTGATTCACCGTCATGTGCCTGTCTCCATCGGACATCACATTTCCTCCCGTACCCACCGTCCGATCGTTGTCATGGCCTCGTCATAGGATACCATCGTCCGCCATCCCAGTTCATCCGCCGCCCGCGCCGTCCTCACGTCATTGTCTCTTCCCATGACGCCCGCGGCGAGTCGGGTGACAGGAGGTCTGATATTGAGAGGTGACAGGAGCATTTCCAGCAGATACCCCAGAGACCAGGCCAGGGGAAAGGGAACGCTTCCCAGGGGCTTTTTACCGATCATCGCTCCGAGGTCTTCAACATAACGTTTCCAGGTAACGTCCCAGTCATCCCTGAAAAAATAGGTCCTCCCGTCCGCGGCATCCATGGTACCCGAGCGGTACAGACCATCGATGAGGTTGTCCACATAGAGCAGGCTGGCACTGTGCCTCCCGCCGTCGATCAACGGAACGATCCCGGTCCGGTAGCGTTCTATGATATCGCGGACCCAGACACTACCCGGGCCGATGACATTGGCCGGCCTTACAATGGTGCAGGACAGGCCCCGTGTTTCCCGGTATGAACCCACCAGCCGTTCGGCATCGAGCTTTGCATCGTTGTATGGCACTCCCGACTTACGCGGCTCATCATCTTCGTCGAAGCCCTTGAGGTGACGCCCGAGGCCGCAGGCCGCCATTGAACTCACATAGACGAACCGGGAAACATCCCCGGCGCATTCCTCGAGGAGGGAGCGGGTACCGCCGAGTATCGCATCGTAGAAGAGGTGCCGCCGCCCCCAATCGGTAACCCTGGCGGCAAGATGGAACACGATATCGACACCCTTGCCGATACCGTGCAGGCTCTCAGGCACGGTGAGATCACCGTAGCGGAATTCCGTCACATCGCCGGCGATATGGTCGACCCCTTCACCGGGGAGCACAAGGGCGGTGACGGCGCAATCCTTTTCGGACAGCTTCCTGCAGAGCCGTGAGCCGATAAATCCCGTGGCGCCTGTTACGAGTACCTTCATACCATCACTGATGGGAGACCATTGTCTTGATCGCCCCGTATTTTCCCTTGTTCAGGTTTGTCTCTATCATTTCCCGGAAACGGTCAAGGGAGAATTTGTGTGTCATCATGTCCTTCACGACGGTCTTCCCGCCGGTGATAAAATCGATGGCCGCCTGGAATACATGCTTCCGTTCGCCGAAGGCATCGGTGAACCCGTAGCTGTAAACACCTCTGATCGTTTGCAGTTTCAACCAGAGAGGTGTCAGGTCGAGTTTTACGTCGTGCCCTATGCCGACGACGCTCAGGACCCCGTCGACGGCCAGGGCCCTCAACGAGGTGTTTATCGTCGCCGTGTTCCCCACGACATCGAAGATACGGTTGAACCCTCCCATGAGTATTTCCGTCCCGATCATGGGTTTGTAACGCCGGGCACCGGTAACGGTCACGGCCTGGGAAAAAACATCACCATCGGTGAAGACACGATCGGCACCGGACCTCTTGATCGCTTCGGCGTGGAAGGGAGAGGTCTCCGACACCGAGATACGGCAGTCGATATCGAGTGCGCGAATGGCTTTCACCACCATGGTCCCGATCACCCCGCCGCCGATGACGAGCACTTCGTCACCCGGCTCCGGCCGGTTATCGGCAACGGCCTGCAGGGCGACGGCGTAGGGCTCTACCAGGGCCCCTTCCTCAAGGCTCATCCCATCAGGGAGCTTGTAGACCTGGCTGTAGTGAGCCACCTGGTACTGTCCAAAGCCGCCACCCGTGTCCCGGCATATGCCGTTGAACATTCCCGGCGCGATGATCCCCTCGGCCATATTCTCGCAGTTGCCGGTACGTCCCGTCCGGCAGGCCCGGCATACCGGGTCTATACCCCGCGGTCCACAGTCCAGGTGGGGCGCTATGGTGACCATATCACCGACGCGGACGTTCGTGACGGCACTTCCCGTCTCAACCACCTCCCCCGACACCTCATGCCCCATGGTACAGGGAAAGGAGGTGAAGGGGCTTGCCGTCGGCGAATCCCTGAGCAGAATGAGGTTCAGGTCGCTGGCGCAGAACCCGCACAGATAATTTTTGATCTTCACCCACTCGGGCGACGGAAGGGACGGTTCGGGAACATCCACCAGTCGCGCCGTCGCCAGCGGCCCCTCATAATACAGTTTCTTGCTCACCAGTCCAAGTACCTTCAGCGCCGCGAATTGCGGAACTGTTACGGAAAACTGGAGTGCTTTCATGATATTACTCCATCTTCAGACCGTCCACCAGCATAAGTGTGGCCGGACTTGTTACGGTCGGGTCCGTCAAAACGTTGACACATACAGGCTTGCGTGATCTCAGCGCCTTCCTGAGGGCCGGAACGATGTCCTTGTCCTTTTCAACCAGGATGCCGACACCACCCAGCGCTTCGACCACCTTCTCGTAATTCGCCGCCCGTAATCCGGAGCCGTAACAGCGTTTCGGACCATAGCCCAGTTCCTGCCCGTGCTTGATCATTCCCCATGCGCAGTCGTTACAGATAACACAGATAAAGGGTATCTTGTGCCTGATGGCCGTATCGAATTCCATGGCATTGAAACCGAAGGAACCATCTCCCGTAATTACGACGACCGTTTTGTCCGGGCGCGCGACCTTTGCCCCGATGGCAAAGGGTATGCCCGTGCCCAGGCACCCGAAGAGACCGCCCGAACCGGGAAGTACGGAACCTTTTTCCGTCGCCGTCAATCCCACAAGACCGAAATAGGACGTGTCACCGCCGTCGACCACGTAGATGGCATCATTGCCGATGGTGGCACGGACCTTCTCCACGAGCCTGGCCGGATGTATCGGGTGGGAAGGCTTTTTCCGCGCCGCCAGTTCCTCGGCTATGAGCGGGGCATACCCTTCCTTGAGCTGCTTCAGCCATTTCTTCCGGTCGGTCTTTTTCACGGCTGCGTTCAGTTCTTTCAGCGTGAGCCCGATATCTCCCACCAGTCCCACGTCGGACGCCCTGTTCCTGTCTATTTCGCTGGCTTCCACGTCTACTCTGACCACTTTTGCCTGGGGAAAGACCTCGCCGTACATCTGGATCCAGTTGAGACGGATCCCGGCGGTGATGATCAGGTCGGCCATGGAAAATGCCGCCAGGATCCCCGAAAGGCCGCCGTCCCAGATGGAGCTGGGATGATCGTCGGGCAGGACCCCCCTGCCGGCGTTCATCACGATGAAAGGAACACCTGTCTTTTCGATGAATTTTTTGAATTCCCCGTCACAGTCGCTCCAGCAGAGACCGTTGCCGCCGATCAGGAGCGGCCGCTCCGCCTTGTTGATGAGTTTCGCCGCCTGCCGTATTGACGCCGCGTCAGGACGGCACCGGTAGACCGTGCCTCCCTTCTTCTGGCGGGGCAGCTCAGATTCATTTACCTTGATGTTCAGGATGTCCGGGGGCAGTTCGAGAAAGACGGGACCGGGCCTGCCCGCCACAGCGTTCCGAAATGCCGTTGCGAGGTATTCCGGGATACGCCTGACGTCGTAACATACGCCGTGCCATTTCACGAAATCCTTGATCATGTCCGCCTGGCACATATCCTGCAGCGCCCCCTTGATCCAGTCCCTCACGGGTGCCGTCCCGCTTATGAAGACCATGGGAGCATTCTCAAGCCGGGCATTTACGATACCCGTGAGGGCGTTGGTAAATCCCGGGCCGGCCGTTACGAGGCATACGCCCGCTTTTCCCGTATACACGCTCCAGGCCTGTGCCATCATCGCCGCCGCCTGTTCATGTCGGACATCAATGATCTTTACCTTGTATTCCAGGCATCCGTCGTAGATGTTGTCAATGTGGCCCCCTACGAGGGAAAAGATCGTGTCGATGCCTTCGACGTTCTTCAGATATTTGGCAACCAGGTGCCCACCAGTCAATTCAGCCATGCCATCACCTCCTGTTGTATCATGATGTACCCACTTACTCTTCAAAACACCGACATCGCGTGCCGGTCGCTTCACCATGAAATAATACCCCCTATTTCACCTCCCCTCTCCGCCGTTTCAGAAATTCTGACGCCGATGGCGGAAGGAAGTCCGACCATCCACGCAGGGCAAGGCGGGCCGTACCGGCCACGCTCTTCCGTGATAACAGCCGCACCACGCCCTGATGCAGTATCTTGTTCTGCCACCCTACAACGGTGAACATCCGGCCTTTTTTAAAAGCCTCATATCCCGTTCGTACTACATCATCCACACTATTACACGAGAGGGTAAAGGGGATCAGATCCCCGGGGAAGTGAGCGTCCTCGAGGAGCGCCGTATTGGTGAAACAGGGATTGAGTACGGATATGACAACGTTCGATCTCTTCGGAAGCTCATAGCGGATCGATTCGGCGAGGCTCTGGGTAAATGCCTTGGTGGCGGAATACACGGCCAATTGCGGTAGAGGCTGAAAGGCGGCCACGGAAGCGATGAACAGCATACCCCCGGCATCACGCTCTATCATCGCCGGCAGGCAGAGACGGGCAAGCTTGGCGTAGGCCATGCAATTGAGAAGGATCATCTTTTCCAGCCGCTCCTCATACGGCATCTGCGCGAACGAGCCGAACCAGCATATCCCGGCATTGTTCACCAGTATATGGATGCCGCCGGCTGTGGCTTCGGCTTCTCTGAACAGAGTTTCCGGTCCCTTTGGTTCGGTCAGGTCGATCCCGAACGTCCAGGTGTTGATACCGTACCGTGATCCCAGCTCCGCCGCCCACTGGTCCAGTTTTTCACGCTCACGGGGCAGGTCTGCCAGTATCAGGTCGGCACCGTCCCGCGCGAAGCAGTGGGACAATCCCTTTCCGATACCCATGGCGGACCCCGTTATGAGCACCGTTTTCCCCGTGACATTCAGTTTCATTCGTCCCTCCTTCACCGCTCAGCGGCCGTTATTGTCTCGACCTGACACGAATCTTGGAATGCCGTCACCTGCTGTGACGGATAAAATCTTCAAAGGCCTCCTTCGTCGTGTATCGGAACCGGTAGCCCAGTTCTTTCTTTACTTTCTCGTTACTGGCTATCCAGGAATTGATGACGAGGTTCAAACCGGGGCTGGGAAATTTCGTGATGAACGACGCTCTCAGGAACCACATCAGGTTATTGAGGGGGTACATGATGGGAAGGGGCAGTTTCAAACACCAGTTGCCCAGGCCGCGGACCATCTCATCGAAGGTCATGGTTCCGTCGGCGGCGAGATTATAGACGCCGCCCCTTTTTTCAATGAGCAGCCGGCACATGATCTCCACCAGGTCATCTTCATGAATGAACTGGAACGGGACCGTCTTCCGCGGCAGAATGACTATCTTCCGCTTCAAGTGCTGCGACAGGGGATTATCGAAACCGGCACCGACAACGAAGCAGGGCCGAATGATGGTAAGACAGATCTCCGGGTGGGTCTCTTGAAATTCGGAACAAATAAATTCGAGCTCCTTCTTGTTCTTCGAATAGGTAAAATCATCGTTTCCCCGCAGCGGGCTGTCTTCGGTCAGGAGGGGCGGGTTATCGGGATGAAAGCCGTAGGCCGTGGTCGATGAACAGTGCAGTACCTGGGGAATGGCCGCCCGCGCGGAAGCGTTCAGAGCGTTTTTCGTTCCGTTGATGTTGATGTCTTCCATGTAGGCCTTGTCATGCAGGGGCGGCAGGATAAAGGCGGCATGGATGAGCCGGTCGACATTCTTCCCCTCGAGCAGCGGGTAGATGTCGTCCCGTACGTCATGCCTTATGAATGTCAGTTTTTTCGACGTGAAGGAAGGCGGCTTCAGGTCGATCCCCCAGACCGCAGAGATCTCATCCTTCGTCTCGAACAGCGAGACCAGCTTGCTGCCGAAATATCCCGATACGCCTGTAATAAATACATTCATTGCAACCGGGTCCTCCATTCCTGCAAACCAACCACCGAGCGACAGGTCATCACAGGACCGCATCTTTCCTGACGAAGGGCCGCCACGTTTCGATCAGCATTGATGCCAGATCGGCGGTATGGTCGATCAAGCCGTTGCAAAAAGAAGAGCTGTTCATGTGGACGGCAAAATCATGCCAGTCTTCAAACGTTCGCGCCGTGATCCGACTACATTCGAGCGACCCCGCAGCAGAAGCAAAGTTCTTCGCGAGGGTCGATCCCAGTCCGAAAGGCTCAGGCATGCCACGGGGGCGTTCCAGCAAAAGGTTCACATGGCCTATGAGAAAGGCGGAAAGGATCTGCAAATAGGACATATGGCGGACATCAATTCCGAAGAGCATGTTCAACGCCATGACCCCTCCCGCCAGCGCACCACAAAGGCCGCCGGTCAGTCCAATGCCACCGTCAAAAACGAAGGATAACCGCTCTACGCGGGAGTCCCCCACGCCGGTCCGTTCACGGACCTTCTCAAGGACCGACCGGGCGCATCGGTATGACGGCATCTCCCGCGGAGACGTATCGTTCTCACTGAGCAGGATGGACGTTCCCGCACGGACGGGATCGAGATAATTCACTGCCTGTGTGATATGTCTAAAGCAGCGTGCCATGCGGTCCCCCGGCAGCAGGTATCGGATCTGACCGCCTACCCGGTTGAAATCAACTTCAGTTCTGACACGACAGATCGTGGTACCGAAATGAACGGTGAACCAGTCGATATACTTTTCAATGAGCCCGATCACATCGATCTCGGCGGCAAGACCACGTTCTTTCAGGGCATGGTCATGGAGCAGAGCGATCGCCAGGGCGCCACTGGTCACGACACCACAGGTAGAACCGCTGGCAACGGTCCCTCCCTCAAATCCGGTCGCCGCGCGAAGCAGCATGTCGTCCCTGCACTCGATCCGGTCCTGGAACACTTCCAGGGTGGCAAGGCCTCAGTTCAGATTCTTGAGCAGAAACAGAGCGCCTTTGAGCCCGAGGGAATTGTCGCTCTTTGCCACGTATTCCTCCCCACCGACCTGAACAGGCGGATGACGAATGTCATCCGCCTTCAGGTGTTCCTTCCGATCAGACCTTTTCCAGGATATGGATGGTCATCGACGCTTCTTCAACGCCGATATTCCCTCCGCCGTTTTCCGTCAGCCCGATCCGGGCGCTTTCCACCTGCCGCGCTCCCGCCTCTCCTCGAAGCTGATGGACCACTTCATAGATCTGGGCAAGCCCGGAGGCACCGATGGGATGTCCCCTGCATTCGAGTCCCCCGCTGGTGTTGATCGGCAGGGAACCGCCGAGTTTCGTAGCGCCCGTTTCCGCAAACACACCGCCCTCGCCGACGGGGCAGAATCCCATCACTTCGGCCTGATGCAGTTCACCGTAAGCCGTGGCGTCATGCAACTCGGCAAGGTCTATATCCTCCGGGCCCAGGCCGGCCATGTCGTATGCCTGCCGGGACAGACGCAGCCCGATATCGGGACCGTCGAGCTCCCGGTCCGAGCCGGAACCGAGGACGGACGCCCGGACCTTCACGGGACGGGCGTCCTTCAATTTCTTCAGGTATGAGGCGGAGCACAGGATGGCCGCCGCAGCTCCGTCACCGACGGGCGCGCACATCGCCCTGGTCAAGGGCCACGCGACGGACCGGTCGGCAAGCACTTCCTCAACGGTCATGTCCTGCTGATACTGTGCCAGCGGATTCAGCGATCCATGCCAGTGATTCTTCGCGCAGATGACGGCGAGCTGCCGCTGCGTCGAGCCGAACCGGTCCATGTGCCACCGGCATCCCATGGCATAGGCATCCATGAAGATGCTCCTCCCTTCACCGGGAGGACTCTGACCTTCGGGAATTTTCACGTTCACCTGTTTGCTGACCTCTTCGAACATTTTAATATGTTCGTCGAAGTGTTCCACATCCATGCAGCTCGCGTACGCCCCCAGCGAAAGCGCCTTGTTCTCATGGGTGATCTTTTCCGACCCGATGGCCAGGACCACGTCATGCATGCCCGCCTTGATGGCCGTATACCCCAGAAGGAACGCCGTCGATGCCCCGGCGCAGGCGTTTTCAACGTTCACGATGGGGATCGTGTCGATCCCCATATGCCACAGCATTACTTCACCCCTGATCGAATGCTGATTCGAGAACATGCCCCAGAACGTGTTCGATACGTACGCCGCCTGAATGTCCTTTTTACCGAGCCCCGCGTCCTTCAGCACAAGGTCCACCGCCTGAGTCGCCATCCCCGTGACCGTCGCGTCCGGATACTTGTTGAATCGAATCATTCCGATCCCGATTACATACACATCGTCCATAATCATTTTCCCCCTGTTTGGGCTGTCCCGCTATTCCGCTTTCAGGAGAAGATGCGCTCCCGACAGCGCGAGACTTTCATTTGAACCGTCCTCGATCATGCCCGCCCGGGCATCCCTGAACAGCTTTTCTATCGGGTATTCCTTCGTCAGGCCGTTGCCGCCGAAGAGCTGGAGGGCATCACTGGTCACCTCAAAGGCCGTCTGGGTGCAGAAGATCTTTGCGGCGATAGAATACTGAGTCGCCGGCGGGCTCGTCGACAGGTTGTATATGATGGCCGACCGCGAGTACGCACGGCCCACCTCTATTTTCATGAACATGTCGAAGAGCATCCGCTGCACCGTCTCGTGTTCACAGAGCATCTTTCCGCCCTGGACCCGCTCACGACAGTAATCTATCGCAAGGTCAAAGGCCGCCTGGGACACACCGGTGAAAAAGGCGCCCATGCAGGCGTTCGCCGTGGCAAGGGTGATGTCCGTGAACATCTCATAGCTTTCCGGGTCGATGATCATCTGCTCATCGGGACACACGGCATCATCGAAATAGATCTCTCCCTGGGGAAGCTCCCGCTGTCCCATCTTCTCAAGTGGCTTTCCCCTGGTAACACCCGGCTGCGTCAGATCGATCAGGCAGATACCACCGCCCGACATACCCATTGATTTGTCGATGCCGACGAAGAGCGCCGCCTGTGTCGCGATCGGACCGTTAGACACCCAGGCCGCTTTCTGACCGTTGACCAACCATTTGTCACCCTTCTTTTCGGCACGTATCTGCTGCGTAATGCTCGGGGAATTAAAAAAAGGAGTAAAGGGCATCAGGATATCCGACCCATGCTCCGGCTCGGTGATCGCCCAGCAGGACATGACGCTGGCGTCGGTGCATCCCACAAAGGGGGTGATGAAATTATTGATAAGGTTCTCTTCGGGAACCAGCGATGCGAAAAAGGCGGAGAAGCAGGAAACACCGAGGGATATCGTGAATCCTACGCTGCCGTAACTCAATTCCTCAAAAACGATGTGGATCCCCAGCGGGTCCAGGCCCAGGCCGCCGTATTCGTCGGGGATGAGGACCGTATGATAGGAATTCTGGTACATTTTTTTCATGCAGTCCCAGTACGGCGACCCCGGAGCAATGACTTCCTCGGCGCTCATCTTGTCAAGCTCCAGGGAAACCGGCCGGAGCACCTCTACGGAAAACTTGTGAACGTTCTCTTTCAGTGACTGATGCTCTTCAGACAGTTCAAGATTCAGTTCGGTATAGGGCATAGTTACCTCCTTTTTACGGCACAGACAGGGTACCGGTTACTGATAGTCTTCATATTTGTAAATTGTTCCCGCGCCCTTTTCAAAATCCTCCCGCAGCTTCCGATCCAGCGCCTTTTCGGAAACAGTCTTCGGTATATCGTCAACCACCTGAAGGTAGGAGGGAATAAAATTCGCTTCCAGGTCCTGCCGGCATTTCTGGAATATCGAGGCAGGGTCTATTGTTCTTCCCTCAAAGGGCGAAACAGCCGCCACCAGGTCGCTCTCACCGGGTGCCCCCGACGCGGCGGGTATTCCATAGACGCAGACCTCGCTCACGTCGGCATGCTCGCCGATGATCTTCTCCACATGATCCGGCTGGATGAAGTCCCCCGCCCTGCGCAGTTCGGTTCCCTTCCGAAAATCGAAAAAGTACCAGCCGTCTTCGTCACGATGGACGATGTCACCCGTTCTGAGCCATCCGCCCTTCGTTTTGTCCTTTGACGCGTCTGGCAGGCCAAGGTAGTCCACCCTGGTCTCGCCTTTCATCATCCGGCAGACGAGCTCTCCCTTTTCACCCGGCGGAAGGGGGCTGTCGTTGTCATCGACGACCCTGAACTCCATGACGCCGGGGATCGGTTTTCCAAAAGAACCGATGGGGCCTTTTCCGATCGGCTTGTAGGCGAACCCGCCCTCGATGGCACCGTACCACTCAAGGATCTGCACATTGAATCTCTTCTCGAAGGCTTCCCACATGGATACGGGCGTTCCCGCGCTGATGACCACCTTTACGGGATTGTCACCGTCATCGGGTTTTTCCGGTTCATTGAAAATGCCGGCCATCATCCCGCCGAGCAGTGAGAACGACGTACACCCGTATTTTCTGCAGATATCCCAGATCCTGCTCTTCGTGAACCGGGGGCTGAACACGGCCTTGATACCCGCGTACAGCGCCGGGAAAAGGGTAACGGCCTGCGCGTTTCCGTGGGTGAGGGAAAGGCCGGTATAGAGGATCTCGTCCGGCCGATAGCGCCAGACAAGCCGGTTCAGGATCGTAAAGAGTCCTGTCCGGTTGTTCCTGATCTTCACACCCTTTGGATCACCGGTGGTCCCCGATGTGTAGATGATCTGCATGGGTTGCCGGACATCCATGATCTGCTGTTCCACGCGATCCCAGGAATCCTTCTCCAGGGTTTCGTTGAGCACCGGGTACCGGTCGGGAACGTCGATGCCGTGCTCGGGGCGTTTTACCACTGAAATGAACCGGAGCCCCGGAACATCGGCGATGACCTCTTCCAGTTGCTCAAGGCACTGGTCCGACACGAAAAGGGCCTTCACGCCCGAGTTGTTGAGGAGAAATTTCAGGCGGTCACCCCTCGAGCGCGGGTCGATGGGCACCATGACCGCCCCGATGGTCGTCCCCGCCAGAAGGGCATGGACGAATTCGGGATGGTTCCGCATGAACACTCCGAAGGCATCGCCGGACGTGATACCCTGATCGAGCAGCAGGCGGGCCACCTTGTTCGAATTCTCATAAAGGCTCTTGTAGGTCAGAACATCCTCACCGAACTCACCACGTTCGAAAACAAGGATCTCCCTGTCCGGCTTCGCGTCGGCCTGTATCTCAACCATGTGTGAAGCGATCACCTGGTTCAGGTGTGCTTTTGAAGACATGTTCCACCTCCTCCGCGCGCTGTATCAGAAATCTTCGCTTTCCACCGCACCGATGAACCCTCTGTTGAAGGTGGGGAACTCCTTGTTGAAGATCTCGTCCCAGTAATCCTTCGTCCAGAACTTATGACGGTCGAAGAAGGGGTCTTCTTTCGCGGCGCTCACGCACACGCTCACGACGATGTCCACTCCTTCGAGCACTTCCATCGCCCTCGCACCGAATCCCAGGGTGCTGAAGACCCGGCAGTGGAGTCCCAGCCGCCAGGCCATAGCGGCGGCCGCATCGGCGGCGATATTCAGGTTGATGTTCTTGAACTGGCAACTCGGTCCGTTGGCCGTCAGCGACTCGACCTCCTCTGCCTTGTTCATTTCAGCGCAGGTGCGGTAACCGCATGCACCGCAGTTATAATTGAAATGCGATTTTCTCGTATCCCCCAGAACCAGCAGGGCACAGGGCTCCTTGATCAATTCAACGACGAACCTGCCGTCCCGTGCGGCCAGCGGCGCCATATCGCCGAGGGAAAAACAGAATTCCGCGATCCGTTCCATCTCTTCAGTCCCGACGGCGATGATCTTGACCGTGTCTCTCCCGCCGAAGCGGAAACTGTTGTGGGCCGCGAGCGCCATCAGCTCAACGGCCCTCTCAAGGCCGTTCTGCACCAAGGTTTCCATTTCTATTATAGCCATGACCTCTCCTCCTTTCCTCAGCTGTAGATTGATCGGAACTGAGGCCAGAGCCGCTGAATGATACGGTCGTTCATGGTCCTCTCGTTGATCTCATCGTACCGGCGCGGGATATCCCTGAAGGGACTCTTTTCCGTGACGGACAGTCCGACGGCAAGTGCGAAACCCGTCGCCCGCGGAAGGATCCCCATCCGCATCGCCGCCAATCCCGCCGACCAGTACACGCCGTAATCGATACCCAGGTTCCGTGCCATTGTGACAATACCGTCAATGGCATAGGCGATGTTGTTCGCTCTGAACGCGCAGAGCGGCCCCGTAAAGGCGACCCCCGGTTCGCTGGGCAGCTTTTCTTCCTCCTTCAGGTACTCGCAGGTCAACTTGCCGCACATGTTGCAGTTGATGTCGGCGGGGTCCGTGAGGCTCCTCAGGGAGGTGACGACCATGACCACATCGGCGTCACGCAGGACGGCCGCGTCCTTCTTGAAGAACTCCCAGGCCTTGTTCTCACCGGCCAGTTCTTCGACCATCTGGCAGAGGTCTTCGATGTCGCACTCATCATCGATGATGTGGGTCGTACATTCACCCACACCGCCAACACGGGGTGACGTCGTGGCCGACGCGAGAAGGAGCAGTGCCGCCAGCTTCACGGCGTCTTTCCGGTCTTCCTCGAATTGCTGCAAACTTCTCTCGATACTCATCATGATCCTCCTTCAGTCCTAAATGGGCAGATTGAACTTCTTTGCGATGTCGGGATAGGCCTGATAGGCGGGTTTCAGCATGGGAAGCAGCTTGAGTATCTTCGGCATGGGTCCCTTTGCCTTGACAAGACCCTTCGCCAGTGCCACGGGAAGTTTGACCTGCTGGAGCCAGAACTTGTGACAGGTATCCCCGCTCAGCCACATCTGGATGGTCGGTTTCAGGTCGGCCTCACCGCAGATGACCTTTCCTTCGTTCGACAGCCAGATATATCCGTCGGGACCATCGATGATGAACTGGATGACGATGTTCGCGTCGATGAATTTCTGACCCATGACGGGGTCTTTCATCAAAATCTCGAACAACCCACCCAGCACCTCGTACATCTTTTCCGTACTTTCAAATACCGCCATACTCTGTCCCTCCTTCTTCGTGTGATTTTGTTGATACGAACGTATTCGACATCCCCCGGGAATGCAGGGACGTGCACACAGGGTAAAACGGTAAAATTCGGAATCAGCAGGCAGCTCGTAATGGAAGAAACATCCGGATGTCGCACGGCAAAGGCTCGATCGAAACAGGCTTTCCCGCCTGAGCGGCGGTATGTGGAAGACGACGCAGAGAGGACGGCTGCATCCCCCCGGCCCCCCGTCCCTCCGCCGGCATCCGTTATGTCATCCGGCTGAAAGGGACAAAAACATAGTGCTTCGAACTGTGAACAACCCCCCGTTTAACAGTTGAGAAATATACCGACAATCCCGGCAAATCACAAGAAATAATTTTTTTATCGACCGATCGAAATGCCCGCTGTTGCTTGAACCGCACCGTATCATACGATAATTGCTGTATAACAACGCCCGGCAACCGGCATATCCCCGGCGCCGGACAGACTCCCGGGACATATTGTTTCCCGGGTAACGGCGTCACTTTTTGACTGTAAAAGAAACCAAAATATGGTAATTATCGAACCCTGTGGGAACCGGACATTTTGTTTTCAACCGCCAGCGAAACAAGATCGGGGAGCATCTCCCATGTCTCTGCCCTTCAAGCCACAAACAACAGACCTCCTTGAAATATACAACCGATCCGTTCATGCCACTAACTGTGAAGGGATTACGGATCAGCGGATTACGGATTAGCGGATTAGCGGATTAGCGGATTACGGGGGTTCGGGTATGAGGGGGGAATGGTATGGTCTTGAGACCTGAAATTGACGATTCCGTTTTTATCGCCGAGGGGGTTCGAATATACGGCGACGTGAGAATCGGTGCCGGGTCGAGCCTGTGGTTCAACGCGGTCATCCGCGGTGACGAGGGACCGATCGTTATCGGCCGCGATACGAATATCCAGGACAACGTGGTCATCCATAGCGATCTCATGACGGGCACCACCATCGGCGACAACGTAACCATCGGGCACTGCGCTGTTATCCGTGGCTGCACCATCGAGGACAATGTCATGGTCGGTATGAACGCCACCGTCATGAGCAATGCCGTTATCGGTGAAGGCAGTATCATCGGCGCGAATTCCTTTATTCCCTATAACGCGACCTATCCGGCCCACTCGCTTATCATTGGATCACCGGCCCGGTCGGTGCGGGTCCTGCGTGAAGATGAACGAGGGAATAACGCCGTAGCCGTCCTCATGTACCGGCAACTGTCTGAACGCTACCGGACGGGCGAGATTGCCGGGTACAGGAGGCATGCCGACGACTGGAAGGAGGAATAGAAAAACAGGACGTGCCTTCACCGGGGGCCGGCACGATCGAAAAAACGGACAACCCTGATATGGAAGGAGGGAACCATGCAGTGGATACGTGATGTTTACTCGAAGATTGTCTGGCGGATCATCAGGAACAGGAGCGGTTACACCGATAGCGAGATTGATGAACTGAAAAGGACGAAATGGCTGATACCACTCACGGACATGACCAGAAGTTTCTACTGGTTCAAGGTGGAGATGGTCAAAACGAACCGGTGCACCGTGGGATGGAAAGAGGGTGACCGCCTCTACTTCGACTTTACGGGAATGCTGCTCAGGAGAAAAAGCCCCTGCCTGATCTGTCCCCACGCCATCGCCGCCCTGTCTCCGGTCATGTACACGGCGCTTGACAGGATCGGGCGGGGCGCCGACCCGACACAGCTCCAGTTCGATCATGTCTGCTGTACCGATCCCGGATACGACAAAAAGGGGCTCGGCAACAACATTATGAGGATCACCTGTGAGAAAGTCTCTCTCTGGGACTACCTCATGAACATGCTCCCCCTGCAGCCCTTTCTCTTTTACCGCGCCTGGAAGGCACGGGGGACGAACCCGGGAGGTCTGGCATGATGAAAGACACCGAATACCAGGAAAGAACCGCAGTTCCCCGGTCACGGCCATCTGCCCGTGACCCGGAAGCCGTCGCGGCGGCGTCACAGGTGTTGAAGGGATATCCACTTTCGGAAGCGGAACAGGAGCTCTTTTTGCGATCCGACAAGCGAATAAACAAACTTCTGGGGATAGACAGGTACAAGGACAGGCGTATCGTCGTCGAGATAGAGGAATCGATGGCGTGCCTCGCCGGCCATACCGCCGGTGACCGGCTGTATTTCAATTCCGCGGGATTTCTCATGGTGGACGAATTAAAAAAGCCGGTCTGCGCCCGCCTGCTCAACAAGATATGGTACCGCCTGATCATGATCATGGACAGGATAGCGGATGGGACGGCGGATTATATCGGAGACGGCCGGTTCGAGGATGAGATCCTGGAAGTCCGCATGACCTGTTACGGAGCTGATTTTCCTTACGGAGACTGCGGTCAGGTGACCATGAAGGTCTCCGTGGAATAATACGCGAATACCCCGGCATACCGGACGAAGGAGGAAACCATGAACAGAGAACGAGTGGATGGCTTGTTTGCAGACGAACTCCAGACACGTTATGAGAAAACCCCCGACACGGCCATTGTGACTTTCGAGAACGGCGATTACCCCGATGAAACGGTCACCTATGCTGATCTCTTTCTGAACGGCTGCCGACTGGCAAAGTTCCTCCGCGACGCCGGTATCGGCCGGGGTGACCGCTTCAGCCTGGTCATGCGCAATCATCCCGAGTTTCTCTACGCCATGACAGCGGCGTCCCTGACGGGTGCCGTTATCGTATCCATCGACCCCCGTTCCAAGGGCGGCAAGCTGAGCTACCAGATCAAGGACTCCGGCTCAAAGGGGATTTTTCTGGCCAACGAATTCACCGAGGATGTCGAGGCAGCCCTGGCGGAGCTTCCCGATGTAAAGATACTGGGGATCTTCTATAAACCGGGTTTCGAAACACCCTTTCACGACAGGTACCCAAATTTGAACGAACTGTTCCAGGGGCCCGAGATGCCACCGCCGGACGACAGGAACCGCGAGGCGGCGTCGGCGTTCCAGATCATCTATACATCGGGAACCACGGGCGACCCGAAGGGGGTGGTCGTCAAAGGGAACCGGCTGGCCATGTTCACGCTTGTCGCCCAGCTTGTCTGGCAATACCGGCAGGACGACAAACTCTATACCGGCCTTTCCCTGACTCACGGCAACGCTCAGGCAGTGACCCTCACCCCTTCGCTCATGCTCGGTATTCCCTCGGTCATCAGCCGCAAGTTCACGAAGAGCAGGATCTGGGACATCTGCCGGAAACACGGCTGCACGGCCTTCTCGCTTCTGGGCGGCATGATGATGGGCATCTACAGTGAACCACGCCGTGACAACGACGGCGACAATCCCGTGCGGCTTGTCCTCAGCGCCGGCACCCCACTGCCGATCTGGGGAGATTTCGAAAAGCGGTTCAATGTCAAGATCCACGAATGGTACGGCGCCGTGGAAGGCGGGTTCGCCCATAACCCGCCGGGAGCGGGTCCCATCGGTTCCTTTGGAAAACCGATCGAGGGGGTCATGGAGATGAAGGTCGTCCGGGAAGACGACAGTGAGTGCGAACCGGGAGAGATCGGCGAGCTGGTGTCACGGACCATCGGGCAGAAAGAAGAGGTCGTCTATCATGGAAAGAAAGACGCCTCCGAGGCAAAGACCCGCGGCGGGTGGCTGAGGACCGGTGACATGTGCCATCGCGACAAGGATGGATGGTTCTATTTCGATTTCAGGAAGGGCGGCGGCCTCCGGCGGCAGGGAGATTTTATTCAGCCGGAATACATCGAGAAGGTCCTGGCGGACCTTCCTGAAATATCCGATGTCTGCGTCTACGGCATCCCCGCTGAATCGGGAGCACCCGGTGAAAGCGATATCGTGGCGGCCGTGGTCCCCGCACCGGGTTTCACTATCGAGCCCGCACCGGTGTTCGAAACGCTCTCGTCGCACCTGGACAACAATTCGATCCCGTCATACCTTCAGGTCGTCGACGAGATTCCCAAGACGGCGTCGGAAAAGAACCTTGACCGGGTCCTGCGCGATGAATTCGCCAAGGATGCTTCAAATGTTTACCGGTTCGAAGAACACCGTTAATACCGGTTCTTAGCAATCGGGAAAGGTTTACTGTCTGCTGTTCAGCCGGCCGAGCAGGTAGGCGAGCACGGGAAGCATGGCCAGATAATAGGGAGCAAGCAGAAGGAAAATGATGATCTCATTTCCCGGGTCGCTTCCTTCAGCCGGAGATCCTTTTAAGCGGTCGAGAAAGGCGTCGACGGTGTTCCCCGCCAGGTTCCCGAAATAAATGATCTGCAGGTAGCTCAGGATATATTGCGCCTTTTTCTTTCCATAGTAATCGTAGAGCCGCTTCTCCGCCTCTTCCCGGGGGCACCCGCCTGATTCACTGTAGTGCTGCGCGAAAGCCAGAGCAACGGCTTCATCCTCCGGGAAATAGCCCATTTCCTGGGACAGGAGCTTCTGTATTTCCGCCGATTTCACCCCATGGGTCAGAGCCATTTCACTGTGGAGCCAGGTACAGTATTTACAGGCAAGAACACCGCTGACGGCTACCATGAGTTTTTCTCTCAGGGCGTCACTGACCGTTGCGTTACGCGCATTCCTGATATAGGCGAAACCGTTTGCCCCGAGAAGGAAGAGGTCATGGAAAAAACCATCCAGGGTATTGTAAATTCTCTTGCGATGTTCGAACGACATGGCAATCCTCCTTGATTCAAACGGTTGCATCAGGCTTACAACGGATCGTATGCATATTACATGATGCCGGGCGAAAATACATCATAAATCAGAAGTTCATCGGAAACGTCGAATATCCGGTGCTTTGTGCCGCGTGGGACCCGTACCACCCTGCCCTTCTGCAACGGTATTTCCCCCACCCCGTCTATCCACATGGTCGCCGTGCCGGAGAGAATGAAAAGAATGTCCTCACTTCTTTCATGGACGTGTTCCGGCACCTCCTCTCCGACGGGAATTCTCACCATGAGGATCGTCGGACTGTCCGTGCCGAAACGTTCCGCAGTAACCACCTTTTTTATGGAAACATTTTCAACAGTGGGATGGGCAACCCATGCCAGGCTTTCCGTGTCGTACATGATGTCCATGACAATCTCCTTTTCCTCCGGCCGGCAGTCCACACCGGAAAACAGCAAAAGACCTCGGGACAGTTTCACTTCCCTGGGTCCTGCTTTTTTTAGCTTATAATTGTAGCAAAGGTGGAATCATATTCACAACATGTGTTATCATCTTATACAATATTTCTAAAAATTGAGTTCGGCGTTCCGTTAGCATGTCCGTGAGCGCCGTGAAGTCACGGTCTTTACCGACAGGGGGAATCATGCTTGAACACATCGGCATCACCGTCAACAGGAAAAAAGATATTGAGGCATTTTACAAAGGTGTGCTGGGACTGAAGGAGATCCACACATTCGAGGTTGCCGAAGAGGAGTCGGAAAAACTGTTCGGTATAAAAGGCGGGGCGCTCGTAACGCTTCTCGCCCGCGGCAACTTTCGAATGGAGGTATTCCTGACAAGAAGGAAACAACGGCCGGCGTACAATCACCTGTGCATCTCGGTCCGTGACAGGGAGAGCCTCATCGCAAAAGCGGACGCCCTCGGCTATTCCATGACGAAGCTCGCCCGGCAATCAAAGGAAAGCCTCGTGTTCCTGAAGGACGGTTCCGGCAACACATTTGAGATAAAAAGCCGCTGAGCATCAGGCTGTAGGGACCGGTCTGCATTACGAATGCGACAAGGCGATTCCCGGTCCGGGTGAAAAATACAGAAAGTGAGGGAACGGTCATGGCAAAGGTCGAGGTAAACACACGGGCGCCGGAGTTCACGTCGATCGATTGTAACGGGAGCAGCGTATCGCTTTCAGAGCTCACCGAACGAAAGAATGTGCTGCTTATCTTCAATCGTGGATTTTCCTGACCCTTCGCCCGCAGGCATTTGGCGCAGTTGCGTCATGATTATCAGCAATTCGTGCAGTTGAACACGGAAATACTCGTAGTCGGGTCGGAAAAGGCTGAATCCTTCAAAAATTACTGGCAGAAGGAAGAGCTGCCCTTTGTCGGGCTGCCCGATCCAAAACACAAGATTCAAAAATTATACGGACAGGAGGTCAAACCGTTCAGATTGGGCAGGCTCCCCGCGCAGATGCTTGTTGATACATCCGGCATGCTTCGTTATGTGCATTACGGAAAGTCCATGGCGGACATTCCATCGAACGAGGAGATACTGGCCCTGATACGATAATGAACTGCCGCTTTCGATGCGGCACCGAACCTGTCAACCCCGGTTCTGCGATCATCACATTACAAAAACCGGCCGAACTCCAGCGTCTTCTTCTGGATGCCGATGCACAGGTCTTCCTGGACCACCTCATGGCCGGTGTTGCGAAACGGAAGGTATATCAGCGTCGACTCCCCCGCCCTGAAAGCTATCTCTGAAAGCAGCGGAAAGAGTTGTTTCTTTCGCATCGCCGAGTCGGCCAGAATGAGTGTCAGGCTCTGGAGCGCCTCGGCGTGAGGAAGTGTCACCGGGAACAGGTTCCTGTCGGGGATCGATTCCTCCAGGTCAACATTTCTCTGGGTGATGGTCAGCTGACGGCAAAGGGTCAGGAAGACCTGGGGCCGTATCTTGAAGGCCGGGACCCAGAAGAACATGTCCTGGTCTTCCCAGCGCTTCTGAACGACACGAGGCTGATCGGTGACCCGTATGAAATCCGCATAGGTATCGATCTTCACCCCGCTGCTCCTGGCGGCGATCATCCAGAACGGCAGATATACCGAATCCTTGTTACCGCGAACCATCCCGAAGGGCACTTCAACAAAACGGCCGTTCCGTGCCGACCACACCGTATCGCAGTTGCTGCAGGTCAGAACGACGCTGTCTTTTTCACCATCGAGGTTCCAGCCACAGTTCGGACATATGGTGGCAATGACGGTCAGCCCCCACCGCGGTTTTTCGTCCGCGGCGGAGCCGAACGTGTCCCGGCCGCCAGGCAGCTCCGCGACGGGCCGGCCGGTCACGGCATCGAACAACCGGTTGTCCTGAATGAACAGGGGAAGATAGATGAGGCTGAGAACCTCACCGATACTGGCCTGGTGAAACACGGTTCCGGAGCCCGGAGACGAAGCCCGTTTTCCGACCGATTCAAGTACGTCCTCGGCGCGCAGGGTGTTCCGGATGAACGACCCGCCCAGATCGGGCGTGACGAATTTCATCTTGACGGCCTGGGGTTTCAGACCCAGGGTCACGGGAAGCTCTTCGAAGGGTGCGCCCCGGCGGGTGATATCCACGACCCGGTGACCGATGGATGTTTTCCCGCATACATAGACGGTGCCCCGGAAACGGAGGTACGGGGCATACAGAATGTCCTTCCCGGTAACGTTACAGGGCAGGACGAAGCGAAAATAATCTTCGGTAAAGAGGAAGTTCCTTACATCACAGTAGGGGCAGAGAAGCACACGGCTGGCCTCTTCCAATTCAACGGGAGCACCGCACTGCGGGCATTCATGCTCGATTGTAAAGGCCATTTAGTCTAACTTTTCCCCGCACTGATTACAGAACATGGAGTCGGGCAGGTTTTCGCTCTTGCAGTGGGGGCATACCAGGGGTTCGCGTTTCCGGTCCACCGGCTGCCCGCACCGGGGACAGAACCTGGCATTGGGCGGCAGGTTCTTGCCGCACGCGGCGCACTGGTCAAAGACCAGTTGCTGATGGCCGCAATGGGGGCAATACCGGGCATTGCCGGGAACCGTCAGGCCGCAGTCCGGACAGTGTGCTTCCGGCGTCTCCGCGGCAGGTTTCGTCACCCCCTGTGATCTGAACGCGTCAGAGAACATGGCCGGCATCATAAAGCCCATTCCCATCCCCATGCCGGCGCCGGCTTCACCGGTCGCCTGCGCCGCCTTCTCCATGGCCATGGCTGCCTTCATCTTGACCAACCGGTCCAGATCAATGATAACGCTGAGGCGGCTCTTATCGTCAATGGCGTGCTGCACTTCCGGCGGCGGGGTGATTGAATTTATGTAAAGCTGGTCAAGGGCAAGGCCGAAGTGACTAAAGTCTTCCTGAAGACTGATCTGCAGGCCTTTTGAAATTTCATCATAGCGTCCGGGCAGGTTGAAGAGGCTGTCCAGGTGCTCACCCAGGTAATCATTGAGACGCGAGACGATGACCTGCTTCAGATACTCCTCGATCTCTTCCGTGGTGAACTTGCCCATGGTCCCCACCAGGCTGTTGATGAACAGGATGGGCTGTATTACCTGGATGTTGAACACGCCGTGAGCCCGCAACCGTACCAGGCCGAGTTCCGAATCCTTGAAGGCCACCGGGTCCCGTGTTCCCCATCTGAGATTGGGGAATATCTTCATGTTGACAAAATAGACCTCGGCCCTAAGCGGACTTGTCATGGCCCAGGGAATGGCCAGGATCTTTGTCAGCACGGGGATATTGGCCGTCGTGAGGGTGTGGCGTCCCGGCCCGAACGCCTCGTAGGATTTTCCCTTGTAGAACAAGACCGCCACCTGGCTCTCGCGAGCTATCAATTGCGCGCCGAACTTTATCTCACCGGAGCCTTTTTCAGGTATACGATGCACCAGTTCCCGGCCGGTCTCATCAAACCACTCCAGCACCTCTAAGAAAATGATGTTGTCCGTACCCATTGCGCCCCCATTATATGTTTGCAGGATCATATTTCAGGATTGTGAGTGTAGGGAAAATACCATCTGATGTAAAGGATTAAATGGGGCCGGACAACAGCAGTCGACCCCGTAAACGCGTGGTCCGGACCATATGAAAATTATGGAAACGGGATGAAATGCGTATGAATGTATCATTTCATCACCATGGTATAGTACACGGAACCGTTATCCGAATCCTTACGTGTTGCGCTCACTTGAAAGAAAGTGCATTATTGAGTTCATGGATGCCTGCATCAAGGAGCGGTCCGGCCCGTGTCGAATAAAGCGAAAGCCATGGAAAAACTCAATGAGGACGTTCGCGCCTGCGAGGGCTGCCGTCTATT
Source organism: Deltaproteobacteria bacterium (assembly GCA_016933965.1). Lineage (NCBI taxonomy): Bacteria > Pseudomonadati > Myxococcota > Myxococcia > Deltaproteobacteria bacterium. The sequence goes on from JAFGTS010000022.1 coordinate 81,596, forward strand.
TCTCACCAGGACACACCCCCTGTATGGCGAAGGGAACCTGAACGCACGGTTGCTGCTTGTGGCCCTCTCTCCCGGCAGCGCGGAGGACCTGCTTGGCAGAATGTTCATCGGTCCCTCCGGTCGCGTGCTGGATCAGCTCCTGAACGTGGCGGGGGTTCATCGCGACAGCATTTACATGACCAACCTGATCAAGTGCATGTTACCAAAGAACCGGCGGCCAAAAATGGAAGAGATCGAATCCTGCCGTCACTTTCTTGAGGAAGAAATAGCGATCATTCATCCCGGGGTCATCGTACCCTTGGGCTACTACGCGACGAGGACTATCCTGACAAAATATCATGCCGATCCGCCGTCCGCGCGAAAGGATTATCCGGGCCTCTATGGAACGCTCATTTTTTCGGATGGACAGAAGATATTTCCCGTCCCCCACCCGGCGACCCTCCTCTACAACCCGGCCTTTGAACCCGGAACCGCTGAACTCTACAAACAGCTGTCCGTTCTTTCACGGGACTGTAAGTGGTATCTCTGCTGTCCCATGAAATTCTTTTACGAGGAGGGACGGTTGGAACGCCGCTGGATCGAGCTGTACTGCAAGGGACTCTGGCACCGGTGCATCCGTTACCACATGGAAGAGAGGGGTGAATATCATCCGGACTGGATGCTTCCCGATGGAACCCTGGATCAGCGATTAGCAGGCATATGAAGATCTGTGTGTGCTACATCACTGAGAAGCCTTCCATTCCCGGAGGGGGATGACTGCCTTGCACGCCGCGTTCACAATCGGATACATGATGGGAGATGACGTGAGCGCGGGATGTGTTCCCATCTGAAATTTCACAATGTCATTGGCCGTCATCCTGTGCATGATACAGGCGCTGAGCACGTTGACCATTTCCCCAACCGGTTTTCCACCCGATATCGCGCCTCCTATCAAAGTGGAGGTGTCTTTCGTAAATATGAGTTTTACCGTTGTGGAAGTGGAATTCGGCATGCCGCCGGGATGGGTGTCGGGAGCCTGGGCCTCCGTTTTGATATACTTGGTGCCTGTCTGTTTTACCCACCGTTCGGTCACACCCGCGACAGCGAAGGCCCTGCCATTGATAATGGTGGAAAAGACACTGACGGTTCCGCAGTTCTGGTGTGTCGGTGAGAACAGATTGGCACCGGCGATCCGTGCCTCCGAAGTGGCAATGGATGCAAGCATAACACCGCTCGGGCGTCCGTCAAAGAACGAAACCTTTTCCGCACAGTCACCACACGCGAAAATATCGGGATCGGTATAGGTCTGCATGTACCGGTCAACCTTTATCGTGTTCCTGAATCCCAGCTCCAGGCCGCATTTCGCTGCGAGTTCCGTGTTGGGAACCGCACCAATACCGAGGATAACGATATCAGCATCAAGTTCCCTGCCGCTTTCCAGCTGCACTCCCGTAACCGCACCGTCACCGATTATGGCTTTGACCTTTTCATTCACCAGAACGGTTACTCCCGTTTCCTCGATCTTCTGTTTTGCTTCATCGCAGAACTCATCGTCCATCGCCATCTGCAGACAGTGCGGCAAGGCTTCCACAACAGTCAAATTGACGTCCCTGCCCTTTCGGCACTCATCTGCAAATTCCATTCCTATAAAACCACCACCGACGATAACAACATTCTTCGCATTGTTCATCTTGTCCACGAGATCCGCCAGATAATCGAATTCCTTCTTTACCGGGAACACATTCTCCTTGTCGATCCCCGGGATAGGGGGAATCAACGGTCCCGAGCCGGTCGCGAACACGAGCTTATCGTACCTGACGGTCTCACCGTCTTTCAAGGTAACGATCTTATTCGTCCGGTCAACATCAACGGCTTCCCCTTTCAACAGTTCAATGCCGTTGTTCTCCAGAAGCCCATCGGGTATGACGTTGTTTTCCGGACTCCCGACCGTCCCGTAAATATATGGAATTCCGCACGGAACAAGAACCGTCCCCTCTTTTCTGATCAGTATGATCTTTTTATCAGGATAATGCCTCCGACAACTGATACCTGCAGTAATTCCCGACAGCCCTCCCAAAATCGCCACATCAGCTTCTTTCATAGTATCAACCTTTCCTCCCTGCGGATCTTCAAATGTCTTCTCTACTTCTAAAAAATTCGATTTCCCTTATACAATAATTTTTCATATTTATCGTTGATACAGGTCATTGATATAGATCAATTTTTGAAGTAGAGTAACACCCCATGGGCATACATTCCTTTTTACAAACCATTTCTCTTGGCAACAATCTTTCCGAAGAACAACTGGACATCCTTGTACAATCATCACGGAAAAAGAGATATAAAAGCGGCCAGCTTATTTTTTGTGAAAAAGATGAGTCCCGGTGTTTTTTCGTCGTAATGAGCGGCACGGTCAAGCTGTACAAAAGCTCCCCGGACGGCAAGGAGCAGACCCTGTATCTGCTCGGGCCTGGAGAGCTTTTCGGTATGTGCGCCGCATTTTCGGACTCGGTCTTTTCAGCAAATGCCATGGCCCTCGAAGAAAGCACGATCATCGTATTTCCCGGTGACGTGCTCGACATTATGGCACGAAAAGATCCCACGATCCTGTTCAACATGATCTCCATCCTTTCCTGCAGGCTGAAGGAATCCATGGCACTGATTGAAGCGCTGTCCCTGATGGAGACCCCTCAGCGGGTTGCGTCGTTCCTGCTTTTTTCGATCCTGAAAAAGGATTGCCGTGCAGGGGATGACATGGAAATAACGATCAGCCGACGGGAGATGTCGAAAATAATCGGGACCGCTCCGGAAACCCTCTCACGGGTCCTGAAAATGATGGTCTCGGAAAAAATAATAAGCATCCAGGGCAGGAACATCCGCATCCTGGACTGCGAAGAACTCGAGGGAATGGCACGGGGATAATATGATTGGTGATACTGGATGGAAGAGAGGAGCAACTACCATCCGGACCGGATGCTTCCCGGCGGAACCGTGGATGAACGATCAGCCCCTATGTGAGCAGGCATGATCATAATCATCGTTGACTTTCATGCATCAACAAACTAAAATCCCCCCATTCCTAACACAAAGATCGATCCCTTCTCTCCCCCGGCAGAACGATTTCAAAGGAGTGTGTTATGCCTCTCAGTGAACAGGAAATTTCGGTATTCCGGCAACAGGCGAAACAACTGCGGCTGGACATCCTGGATGTCACCTTCTGGGCGGGCGGCGCCCATATCGGTGGAGCGCTCAGCATCGTCGAGATCCTGGTCCTGCTGTATTACAAGTACCTTTCCATTGACCCGAAGAATCCCGAGAAAGAGGACCGGGACCGGTTCATCCTCAGCAAGGGCCACTCGGGTGTGGGTCTCGCGGCGCTGCTTGCCCGAAAGGGGTTCTTCGATTTCGAACTGCTGAAAGACTTCAATAAATTCAATTCGCCCTTCGGCATGCACCTGGACAAAAACAAGGTGCCGGGATTGGATGCATCGACCGGGTCATTGGGTCACGGACTGCCCATTGCCGTGGGGCTCGCGCTCGGTGCCCGGCTTCAGGGGAAACAGTGGAAAACCTATTGCCTGCTCGGTGACGGTGAATGCAACGAGGGTTCCATCTGGGAAGCGGCGATGGCCGCATCCCATTACAAACTGACGAACCTGATCACCATCGTGGACCGCAACAAGTACTCCGTGGACGGTAATACGGAAGATGTCATGGCCCTTGAACCCTTTGCGGACAAATGGCGGTCCTTCGGGTTTATCGTGAAAGAAGTAAACGGACACAACTGGATGGAGGTTTCCCAGGCCATCGAGGAAGCCCTGAGCGAGACGAAGGCACCGGTCCTGATACTGGCCCACACCATCAAGGGCAAGGGCGTGGACTTCATGGAGGATGATGTTCGATGGCATTACGGGGGGCTTGATTCCGACATGCTGGCAAAAGCAAAGCAATATGTGGCGAATTCAGTTGACGAATAATACCGGGACCCCCCGGTCTTCAAAGGGGACGCAACGGTCAATGGACGGAGGTATACCATGGCGGAAGGTCTGACCTGGAACGTATATGACGCCAATACGATGACACAGGCCGATATTTACGGCGAAGTGCTCTGCAGGCTCGGTGAAAAATACGACCGCATCGTCGGTCTCTCGGCCGACCTGGCCAAGTCCACGAAGATCGGAAAATTTGCCGAAAAATATCCTAACCGCTTCTTCAATGCGGGCGTGGCGGAGCAGAACATGTTCGGCATGGCGGCGGGGCTGGCCCTGTCGGGCCTTATGCCGGTCGTATCGACCATGGCTGTTTTCACTACCATGCGCGCCGGCGAGCAGGTCAGGACCGACATCTGCTATCAGAATCTTGATGTGAAGATCATCGCAACCCACGGCGGGATATCCTTCGGGCAGGCCGGCACGACCCACCAGTGTACCGAGGATATCGCCATCATGCGGTCAATGGCCAACATGACGGTCATCGTCCCCGCCGACGGCATTGAATGCGCCAACGCCGTTATCGCCTGCATCGAGCATCCCGGCCCGGTCTATATACGGATCGGTCGCGGGTTCGAACCTACCTGCTATGAAGACGACCGGTATGGCTTTCAGATCGGAAAGGCGGTGGAGATCAACCCGGGCACCGATCTTACGTTGATCTGCTGCGGGATCACCGTACTGCAGGCCCGTGAGGCGGCGCGTATCCTGGAGAAGACCGACGGCCTGAGTGTCAGGGTCATCAACATGCATACACTGAAGCCCCTTGATACCGAAACGGTTGTGAAGGCTATAGACGAAACGCGCAGGATCATTACCTTCGAGGACCACAATATTTACGGGGGATTGGGAAGCGCGGTGTCCGAGGCGATCGCCGAAAGCGGCAAGGCGTGCGCCTTCACCAGGGTCGGCTTGCCTGACTGCTATTCCCTCGTCGGATATCCCGAAGACCTCTATAACTATTACAAGCTTGATGCGGATGGTATCGTCGAGAAGGTCAGAGAGGTCATGGGGAAAGACTTCGAAGAGGACGAAAGCTGGGAGGACGGCTTCTGACATGCAACCCGACAAGGACAGAATGGCAGCGCAGCTTTTTCTGCGGGCCCTTTTCCCCTTACTGAAAGTGGTACTGAAGGATAATCCGAAGATCAGGGAGAAGTTCACCGGCGTGAATGCCAGGTTCCAGTTCGTGGCGAAGGATGACCGGCACGGCGATCTCGGCGCCTATCTTTCATTCACCGATGGAGAACTGGAGATCGTCCAGGGCATCTGTGACAACCCCGATATCGCGTTCAAGTTCTCCAGCGTCAAGCGAATGGCAGCCATGCTGGCGGGTAAACCCGCCCTGTTCCGCATCAAGGGCATTCACCGGCTGGGGCTGTTGTCAAAATTGCTGGCCCTGCTGATGAGCCTGACACTCCTCATGCCCAACGCGCGTCCAAAGACCCCGGACAAAAAACGAATGAAGGTCAAACTTTCCATCTTCATGATGGCGGCCGCGTTGAGCAAATACAACAAGCTGGGAGACCCCGAGATGAACAGGTGGACGGGAAAACAACCGGAACGTATCTATCAGTTTTCCGTCATCGGCGAAGAGGACATCGCTGCGTATCTGCGGGTGAAGGCCGGCAACACACAGGCGGCACCGGGCAGGTATACCCGAAGGAAGCCCTTTGTGCATATGAAATTCAGAACCGTGGATGAAGCAATACCCGTGCTGGCAAATGACATCAATATGGTGAAAGCCGTCGAAAAGGGGTATCTGTCCCTGGAGGGATCACCCGAATACGCGCGGGACGTCGGCAATTTTCTGATGAGGATCCAAGACCTCGTCATGGGATAAGCACAATCCGGGAGGAAACGGAAATGGCTTCGTCAGAGAATATTCTCGGCATCACCGGGGCCTTCGGCTACATAGGCAAGCGCCTGTTGAAGCGGCTCGAACGTGATACCGGGTTCCGGAAGATAATCTGCTTCGATATCATACCGCCTCCGTTTGCTCTTCCGGAACGGTTCGAGTATCGCCGGTGCGACATACGGGACGGGGAAAAACTCCTTTCCCTGTTTGTGGAGGCAGGGATCTCCACGGTCATTCACCTCGCTTTCATAGCCTATCCAACGCACGACCCCGGATTCGAGTTCGATGTGGACGTAAAAGGCACTGCGAACGTCCTGAACGCCTGTGAGAAGACAGGGGTCCGAAAGCTCGTCATCGCCAGTTCAGACTGTGCCTACGGGTTCTTTGAGGGAACACCCGATTACCTCACGGAAGATACGCCGCCGCGAACCACACCGGGGTTCCCCTACGCCGAGAACAAGGCCGAAATAGAAAAACTGGTTGCGAAATTTGCCGACGCCAATCCGTCATGCCGGGTCGTCGTGCTGCGGCCATGCATTGTCATGGGCCCCACCTGTGCGAGTACGACGGCGAAATCCATGAAAGACCCCGTCATCATCGGCGTGCAAGGCTATGATCCGATCATGCAGTTCGTTCATGAAGATGACGCGGCGGAAGTGTTCTACCAGGCTGCCGTCCGCGAGGTGTCAGGCATTTTCAATCTGGCTGCCGATGAGGGGCTCAGATATTCCGAACTGGCACGGTTCCTGAACAAGCCGTTCATCACTCTCCCATCCTGGCTGATCTACAACCTGGTGGAACTCCTGTTCCGTCTCAGGATCGTTCCCTTCGGGAAAGCGCAGATCGACTACATCCGCTACCCATTGTCCATGGACATACAAAAGATAAAAACGGAACTCGGCTTCGAACCCCGTTTCTCCACCAAGGAAACCCTGCGCTCCTTCATGGACGCTGCACAACAATAGAGAGGATTCCGTTCCGCTGCCGTTTTCAGCCGATATCGAAAACCGCCTTGATCACATCGGCCGATTTTTCCTTGACGAGTTTGAAAGCCTTCCGGTAGTCATCAAGCGCAAACCGGTGTGTGACGAAATCTTCCAGATGAACCTTTTCTTCCCGGATCATCTCGATGGCAAGTTCAAAGCTGCTGATGTCCCGGCCGTCGTAATGCTCACAGCCATGGGCGTTGATCCCCACCATCGTGATCTCCTGCTGCCAGACGGGGGTCTGATCAAAGTGAACAGGTTCCAGCTGGTTGCCGATCATGACATAGGTCCCCCTGGCCTTCAGCCACCGCAATGAGTCATGAATGGTATTTGAATAGCCGACACAATCATAGATAAGATCGAAACCGCCCAGTATGTTGTTGTTTCCGAGGGGGGCACGATACAGCTTGCCGCCGGTCTCCCCGGCGATCGACTCATAGGGGTCACCTTCGATGGAAACATCCGCTCCGAGTTTCCGGGCCAGTTCCTTTTTAAAGGGGATCTTTTCAAGAACGTACAGCCTGCATTCCGGCATCAGGACCTTTGCGAATTGAATGACATTCAATCCAATGGTCCCCGCGCCGAGAACCAGGACTTTCTCGCCACGCTTCGGAGGACGCTTCAGAACGGCATGAAGGGACACCGAGGCCGGCTCGATAAGAACGGCGATCGTATCCGGTATCCCATCGGGGACCTTTACCAGTTGCGTTTCATGGGCGATGAAGTTCGGGCCGAATCCCGCTCCAAGATTTTCAGGCAGCGCTCCAACGGAAAAATTTTCACAGAGCGTATAGTTTCCTTCGCGGCACTGCGGGCACGCCGGCTCTATCTCCTTCATGGAGCAGCAGGGAAGATATTTCTGCAGAACGACATGGTCTCCCGTCTTCAAATGCTGAACACCGCTGCCCACCTCGACGATGCTGCCGACGGCTTCATGGCCCATGAAGGCCCTCTTGACCCCGGGCAGTGCCGCTATCGAGATCCGGGGACTGGCCTTCACAAAGAACATGGAGATGTCCGCTCCACATATGCCCGTCATGATCGTTCTCACCCGCACCCACCGAGGCCCCGGCAGGTCCCGCTCGGGGATATCGCCATAGGCAACCGGCGATATCGGGCTGTAATACACAAAGGGGAGAATGCCTCCCAGTGCCTTGGTGGCAAGGATCTTCGGAATGTTGACATCAAAGTAGATAGATTTCATGGCTGCTCCAGTTCCGGAACCGATCGGTTCCTTATTGCTGAGACTTAACCATTTTCTTTTTTCCCTGAGATGCCATTATGACACCGGCAACTCCATATGACAGAGCGGTTACTCCAAGGAACGCGTGAATTCAGGATCAGGCTGGATACCGGATCGCGTTCACCATGACAGGTAAAATGATATGTACCGACCATTTATAAGGTAAATTGCACATAATTCAAAGGGGAATTCAAGGGTTCTGTATCGGGTCATCCCGGCAGGAAAATCAAAGGAACAGGCAGGCAAGAGACCTGATCCCGGATTTTACCGAATTACATTTCCATTTTTTCCCGAACTTTTATGGAGGGATCGCACTATGGCACACCGAGGAATTGTCATGGAATCCGATATCTGATACATTCGCGGGGCTTCCATGATACAATTTTTTGCGTTTTTCGACAGAATCCGAACGAGAGAGATCAGCACAATACATATTTCGAGGAAAAGTTACGCGAGGTTTAGTATCCGATCGAGTGGTGCAAAGGGAAAACGGCAAGCTACAGAGTTCCGAAATCAGTCGATTTTGCAACTGATTTTCCAAGGACGGCGGCCGGCAAGGTGCTGAAAAAGACCCTGCGGGAGAAATACTGGGAAGGACATAAACGTAAGATCTGACCACATTTCGCATTTTGTCAGAAAAAACAGGGGGTCACGACATTATCGTAACCCCCTGTTCTTATTTGGTAGCGGGGGCAGGATTTGAACCTGCGACCTTTGGGTTATGAGCCCAACGAGCTACCTGACTGCTCCACCCCGCGTCATGGTCGCCTCTCAGAAGTGACGAACTGTAACCAAATCTCTTACGGATGTCAAGCCCTTTTACGGCAAAGAATTGAGAAGGGCGTATACGCCGACCTTACGGAGAGTGCCTTTCATCACCAAGGGATCCACTCTATGAACAGGGGCGATCCCCTGTGTCTCCCTCATGGTCTCCTCGCAGATCAGGATCTGATCCTTCCCGGCACGGCTTTCAAGCCGGGCCGCCACGTTCACGGGCGGTCCGAACACGGTATATTCCTTTTTACGCGGGGAGCCAAAAATGCCCGCCAGGACCTCACCCGTGCTGATGCCGATCCCGATGGACAGGCCGGCGCTGTTTCTCCCGGCTATTTCCCGCATCATCGCTCCCGCACACCGGACGGCCCGCAGCGCGGCGTCATCCTGCGCGACGGGCACCCCGAAGACACCCATGATCCCGTCACCGATATGCTTGTCCAGCGTACCGTCATGCTCGCAGATAATCCGGTCCATGGGCGAAAAATATTTGACGTTCACCAGTTCCGACAGTTCGTCGCCCGTCAGCCGTTCCGACAGTTCCGTGAAACCCCTGATATCGCAGAAGAGTATCGTGGCCTTGCGCAGCCTCGGAAGGATCCGCATTCCCTCTTTCTGCATCTCCCGGAAGACCTCCTCGGACACGAACTGCTTCAGGCGTCTTTTCAGGGTGCATTCACGGACTTTTACACGGAGCTCGGCATTTAAAAAGGGCTTCGTGATAAACCCGTCAATCCCGGCATTCACCGATTCGATCGCGCTTTCCATCGTGGCGTACCCGGTGAGCATGATGCGCGTTATCTCGGGGTTCAACCGCCCGATCTCGACCAGCGTTTCAAGGCCGTCGATACCCGGCATTTTGAAATCACATATGACCGTTTCGATACCCTCCATGCAGCGTTTCACCAGTTCGATCGCGTCCCGCCCGTTCCGGGCTGTGTGCACCGCGTAGCCGTCATGCTCAAGTGCTTTCCGCAATGACCGCCTGACCCCCTCTTCATCATCGACAATCAGAAGTCCCATCATATGTCCTCCTCTCCACGGGAAGCGTGACCGTGACAACAGCGCCCTTCCCTGTTTCGCTCAGCACCTGGATGTCCCCGCCGTGACGTTTTACGATCTCATGGGACAGGTAGAGGCCAAGGCCGGTACCGGCGCCGGGTTCCTTGGTCGTAAAGAACGGTTTGAACATTTCCTGCATGATGTCCTGCGGTATTCCCCGGCCCGTGTCACGACATTCGATCCGGATCTCTTTTCGGCTTCCGTCATATGCTGTGCGCAACAGGATCGTTCCGCCCGGTCGCGGCAGGGCATCAATGGCATTTCCAATGATGTTGATGAAGACCCGGCCGAGATTGGAAAAATTACCCATGATACAGGGTATGGTTTCGTCCAGTTCCCTGACCACGGCAACGTCTTCCTTCCTGCAGCGGTTGCCCAGGACCCGAAGAGCATCGTCCACGACCCGGTTCATATGAACGGGTTCTTCATAGGTGTCCGTCTGCCGCGACACGCCCAGAAGGCTTTTGACGATCTCCCCCGCACGGCTCAGTTCCTTCAGAGAAAAGTCGAGATCATCACGGGCTTCGGTAAAACGATCATCGGAAGAACTCAATTCATCGAGCATTTCTGCGGTCGTTTCAACAAGGCTTGACGCGCTCGCCAGGGGATTGTTCAACTCGTGAGCCGCTCCCGCCACGAGCTGTCCGATGGCAGCAAGGCTTTCGGAACGGATCAGCTGCTGCTGGGTGCGCTCTTTTTCAGCAAGGGCGTTCATCAGTTCCCGCGTTCGCTCTTTGACCTTCTCTTCGAGGTGCGTATTCATTGCCTCTATCTCTTCATAGCGCCGGGCGTTCTCAAGGGCGATCGCCGTCTGGTTCGCGATGGTGGTCAACAATTCTATGTCTTCCGGAACATACATTTCACCGGACTCTTTCTGTGAGAGGCCGATGACGCCGATGGGAACGTCGCCTGACAGAACGGGCACGAGAAGCGTTGCCCCGGTTTTTGTGAAAAGGTCCGCCAAGGATTGGTGCTCTTCGGGCGTCGCTTTCTTCCGTTCAAGACCTGCCGTTGTGAGCGCCGCCGGTTCCCTTCTGAAATATTCCGACACCCGTCTCCAGGAGGTCGGTCCGGTTGCATCTGTCCGGCAATATCCCGAGGGATATGACACAACCATCGCCGCGCCGCGGTCGGAGAACAAAAGGAACACCTTTCCGATACCCATGGAGGATCTGATGGAACGCATCAGATAGGCGGCGATCTCTTCCATTCGCAGGAGAGATGTCATGACGCGGCTGATCTCCCTGAGTGTCGCGCGGTAATCGTACCGGCCCGGGAAGAAGAGTGTGTCAACGAAGCGCTGAACGACCGCCCGCAAGGGATTGAAGATCAGAACGACCGCCACAGACACGATGAGAGGCACCACCAGAGGGTCACCGCCGGCAAACCCCAGGGAGAACCGGTTGAAGGCGTAAAGAGCGCAGATATACAGAACTGTCAGCGATCCCGTGAGAATGATATAGACCGAGCCCTTCCGTATGACGGCACCCATGTCGAGCAGATCATATTTGAAGATGCCCACGGCAAGAATGATCCCCGGGATGAAACTGAAATTGCCCATGGGATAGATATTGTATCCGGCGATCGGCAGTGAGTTCATCAGGATCATGAAAGACATCCCACCCATGCCGACGAGAATGTATCTGATCCTGTTCCTGAACAGGCTGTCAGGGGTTTCCTCCATTGTCCTGAGCAAAATAAAAACGCAATAGAGAACGGTGATGGCACCGCCGCCGATGAACAGGAGATAGAGGGGGCCGGCATCAGCGATGACCCCGAAGGAGTATTCATTGAATCCCCTGATAAAGTTGCCTCCCTGGGTAAAGGGAACCAGGAGCACGCTGAAGGCGAACCCGGCCAGCTCCAGTTTCCGCCGGTTCCGAATGCCAAGGAAGGCATGGACGAATCGAAGATAGAGGGGAACGCTGAACAGGAACAACAGATAGGCGGCACGGTCAAGTTTCAGGGCGAGACCCTTGTCCGCCAGGATCGATACCTGGGCGATGTCAAGATTAATGAGCGTGCCGAGAAGGCACAGAAGGGCGAACAGACAGGTCACGGCATTCTTCCGGCCCTTCAACAGAGAAATACAGGCAAGGGCCAGGAGGATACTCGCTCCCAGCACGGGCGGCAGAAAAGCGACACCCGGCTCTCTGAAACCGTTTGAACACACAGCTACTCATCCCCCCGACTATAGCTGTGATCTTCCGTCTCTTATGGAACGGACGGAGCAAAACCGACAGGAATCCCGACACGGTCCCCAAACGACCGGTTCAGAAGAGGAACACCGCCGCGGCCACTACCGAGGTGTAGCCGCCGTTCTTCGCAATGGCGGACTGTGTCATATTCCTGGTCTTGACGATCTTTCCACTGATCTTGAATATCTCTTCCTTTTCGTCCCAACTTGCATCAACATCGAAATCAATGCCCAGTGTCGACGCGAGCATGGCCGCCGCGAGGTCTTCAGCATAATCTCCGGCTTCTTTTTCGGTCTGGCCGAAGGCGTGATGTTCGCTGATATATCCGTAGGCGCTCTTATCAGCGGGAATGGCGCATCCCACGGTCGCGGCGATGAGCCGCCGTGGTTCGTTGCTGCAGTTCCGGCTCATGACGCAATAGGTTATATTTCCCGGTTCCAGCAGCTTCAGACCCCGCTCCCGCGATATGAGCTTGCATCCCGGCGGGAAAATGCTGGATACCATGACGAGATTGCATTTTTCTATTCCGGCGTCTCTGAGGGCAAGTTCGAAGGAATGGAGTTCTTCCTTGTGAAAGCCGACGCCCTTCGTGAAAAACATCTTTTTGGGAACATAATCGTTCACTGTTTTCGCCCCCTGTCCTGTATTTACGATCGGTCGGCATATCCGATGATCCGGTACACCAGCTTTGCGGCCAAGAAATCAGGAGCGATCATCCCCGGGATCGGGCATAATTCCACTACATCAAAACCGCATATATGGCAGGAAAGTGAAACTTCACTGATAAGCCGGATTACTTCTTTCCAGTTCATTCCACCTGGTTCAGGCGTACCCGTGGCGGGCATGATCGCCGGATCGAATACATCTAGATCGAGTGAGACATATACATCGTTTGACAAGTTATCACAAATTTTTTTTACCCACTGAGGCTCACCATCCATGTTATCGGGTGAGACCTGCATGATATTGTTATCACTCACATATTCAGCCTCTTCGACACTCATGCTCCTGACGCCGACCTGAACGATCGGGCATGTCTCGACTATTCTCCTGGCAACGCAGGCGTGACTGAAAGGGCTGCCCTGGTATGATTCCCGCATATCGGCATGGGCATCGAGGTGAAGGACGGAGATAGACGGGTAGCGTTCCTTCATGGCATGGACCGCGCCGATGGTCACGCTGTGCTCTCCCCCCAGAAGGATGGGGACCCGGTCGCCGTCGAGAATCTCCTCGACCGCCTTCTGGACCCTTTCAACCATGAACCCGGGACCGCGGGCATCCGCCTCAAGGGGCGGCAGCGTGTGAATTCCCGCTCGAAAGGTTTCCTTTCGAAGCTCATCGTCGAACAATTCCATGTTGGCCGATGCCTCGAGGATCGCCGCCGGCCCTTTTCTCGATCCGGCCATATAGGTGGATGTGAGGTCATAGGGCACCGGCAGCACGACAAAACGCGCCGTCTCCAATGCCGCGTGTTCCACGCCGATACCACCGAAGTTCATTGAGAGACCTCCTGTAACATACCGTTGTTGACCATCATCGATCATACTTCATAAGGGTAAACGTGCCTGCTTCATATTGAAGATAGGTGAACTGGCTGATCCAGTCCCCCAGGAGCGCCAGGGTCCGCTCCGTCCCGTTCAGGAACCGTCGTTCCAGAAGGGCTTCATGGCAGTGCCCCAGGATCACGGCGTCGTAACCCTCAGCAAATTTTTCCCCGGCGAATGATTTCATCTTCTCCACCAGCCCGTGATCAAGGGCGCCGAGATGGTCCCGGCTTATGTTCGAACTGAACAGGGCCACTTTCCATATGAGGGCCGGCGGAAGGATACGCTGCAGAGCGTAAAGGCTTCGACTCCTCAGTATCCTTCTCAGAAAGAGGTACCGGCGATTCGTTCTGTCCACGGTATCTCCGTGGGCCAGGTAGATGCGGCTACCGTCAAGCCGGATATCGGCGCTTTCGGAAAAAACGGTCACCCCGCGAGGTTCGAAAAAATCCTTCAGAAAGAAATCATGGTTCCCTTCGCAATAGGAAATTCGCACCCCGCTTGATCCCAGTTCGAACAATGCATCGAGAACGGGTTTAAAATCCTCGTAGATCGCATTTTCATGACAGAACCAGAAGTCAAAGAAGTCTCCGGCGACAAAAAGATGGTCAACGGCGCCGTTCATGGAACGGAGGAAATCCAGAAGACGCCCGTATCCCGGTTGTGTCCGTTCTTTCAGATGCGCGTCGGAGAGAAAGATCGCCTTCATGAGCCCTGTACGATCTGTTGTACCAGGGCGGCCGAGTTCCGAAACATCTGGAGGATCTGTTCGTCGGACAACCCGGCACCCCGCGCCACGGCGACGGCACGCTCTTTTCCGATCAGATCGCCCGGACCGTGACTGTCCGTGTTCAGAACAAGCGGCGCCCGATATTGCGCCGCCAGCTTCGCTACATGACCGTTTGTCAGGCTGTGCCCTTTCCGAGCCGATATTTCAAGGAACAGTGACTTCGAGGCCGCCAGCTCCACCTCGTCTTCGTGTATCAATCCGGGGTGCGCGAGGATGTCGATCCCTGCTTCGATGGCCGCCCGGTTCGTTCCGGGCATGACGGGTTCGGCGATGGTCTCGCCGTGAACCACGATGAGACGGGCGCCCAGTTGCCGGGCCTCCCGTGCCAGAGACGCAATATCCGCGGGATGGACATGGGTCAGTTCAATACCCGGTATCGCCGTGATCGTTCCGTGCCGGGTGATGTTCCCGCAGGCCCTGACAAGGCGCGGAACAATAAAGTCGAGGTTCGAGTGGTCGGCATGATCCGTAATGGCAATGGCCCGGCACCCCGCAACCTCCGCCCTTCTGGCGAGCTCGGCGGGGACCAGTTCCCCGTCACTGAATATCGAATGCATATGAAGGTCGATCATAACACCCCCCGCGAAGAAAGATGTAATCGTTTAACAAATTCACCGTTCAAGGTCAACTGTGAAGGATGCCTCGCATTTTCCACACCCCGTGCACAGCACAGGGGCATGGCCGATTCTTTCTCTATTTTCATATATTTTCATCTATGCTATATGCTGAACCGAAGCGTTCAAAACATTGGATACCGTGACGGCATGGGGACAATCATCGGAAGATACATACTGAGAGAAATTTCGCTGCCATTCTTTCTCATGCTTTTTATCCTGACCTTCGTGCTCATCATGGGCAGGATACTGCAGCTCATGGACCTTATGGTCAACAAGGGGATCGGCCTGCCGGTGATCCTGGAGCTTCTGGGGTGCCTTGCCCCCTCATTCCTGGTGCTGACGATCCCCATATCTCTCCTGATCTCCATTCTCATCGGTCTGGGAAGACTCTCCGGCGACAATGAGCTCATTGTTCTGAAGTCATCGGGGATCAGCCTGTATCAGTTGATCCCGCCCGTTGCCGTCCTGACCGTTCTTGCCCTCATCGTCACCGCCGTGACGGGGATTTTTCTGGCACCGGCGGGCAACCTGAAAACGAAGACGCTCCTGTTCGAGATCGCAAAGCAGAAAGCCAGCGTCGGCATCAAGGAAAAGGTTTTCAACGACGATTTTGGCGGTCTCATTCTCTACGCCAACACCATCCCGGTCCACGGGGACTACATGGAGGGCGTCTTTATTTCCGACAGCAGGCTCGGGAAAGACCCGGTCACCATCATCGCGGAAAAGGGGTACCTGGTGTCAAACCTCGAATCGATGACCGTCATGCTTCGGCTCGAAAGGGGGAGCACGCACTCCGTCGACGATGCCTTCCAGCGATACCAGAAAATGGAATTCAGCACCTACGACGTCCAACTTGATTTTGAGGAGACGATGGGGGAAGGCGGCAAAAAACTGAGAAAAGATGAAAAGGAAATGACCATTGCGGAGTTGCGGGGAAAGCTCATGGACCCGAAGCTGAAACCCCGCACGAGGCGTGAAATGATCATTGAACTGCATTCCCGGTTCGCCATTCCCCTGTCCTGCATCGTATTCGGCATCCTGGGCATCCCCCTGGGCATATCGAAACACCGGAGCGGCAAGTCCCGGGGGTTCGTGGTGGGAATATTCATCATCATGACCTATTACGTTCTTCAGTTAAGTGGTATCGCCCTGGGAGAGACGGAAAGGATACCACCCGCTGTCGGCCCCTGGGCACCGAACATTCTTCTAGGCTGTCTCGGCATCTATCTCTTTTTCATGGCGGCACGGGAGCGGACCGTTCTGCCCTTTGATAACCTGAGCGGCGAGTCATTCCGACGGTTCATGATGGAACGTATCATGAAGAAACGATAACTCAGGGGATATCTCCATGCGCATTCTTGACCGCTACATATCAAGGGAATTTATCAAGACATTTCTGCTGATCATGGTATCGCTGGTCGCACTCTACCTGATCGTGGATTTTTTTGAACGCCTCAGGATGTTTCTGAGCCGGGATGCAACGGTACTCCAGGTGGTTTCATATTTTTTCTTCACCATTCCCATGATCGTCACCCAGATGCTTCCGGTGTCCTTTCTCCTCGCGGCCCTGATCACTTTCGCCATCCTCTCGAAGAACAGCGAGATAACGGCGATACGGGCCAACGGTATCAGCCTTTTTCGCCTTTCCCTGCCGGTCATCGTCCTATCCATCGCCGCATGCTTTCTGTCGTTCGTCCTCAGCGAGTTCATCACCCCGGCAGCCAATGAGCGGGCGAAGTATATCAAGCTCGTGGAAGTGCAGAAAAAAAAGAAACTCGGCTCCTTTACCCAGAACGAGATCTGGTACCGGGGAGATGACGGCATCTACAATTTCGCCGTTTATGACCCTGAAAAAGCAATGCTCAAAGGGGTCCGTATCTATTACCTCGATCAGAACATGCATCTTGCCAGGCGGATCGACGCCAGGAAGGCCCGGTGGGAAGCAGGTCGCTGGATCTTCGACGATGTCATGATCACCACCTTTCCGGAAGAACCCGGTTCCTTTCCGCGGATCGAACGATATTCGACGACAGAGATCGATCTTCCAGAACAACCCTCGGATTTCCTGATCGTTCAGAAGGACACCGATGAAATGGGGTTTTTTGAACTGAGGAGTTACATACGCAAGATCCGGTCTGAAGGATACGACGCTACCCGTTACATAACGGACATGCACGGCAAGATCGCCTTCGCTCTGGTCAATGTTATCCTCGGTGTTCTGGGAATTTCCTTCTCGCTGCGGACGGAAAGGAGCGGCGGGATAGCCCGCAGCATCGGAACGGGGATCATAATCGGGTTCTCATACTGGATAGTCTTTGCCTTCGCTGTTTCCCTCGGCCGCTCGGGGAGCCTCCCTCCCCTGCTCGCCGCGTGGGCGGCAAACCTGATCCTCGGCCTGGTGGCGGTCGTCTCTTTTATGCGGGTGAGAACATGAACATGGTGGTCGCAAAAATCATGTTCGAAAAAATTATTGACAGAAAAGTCCGATATACATATAGTATCGCCCTCAGAGTCGGAGCACCGGTCATACCCGATGGCCGGTGGATAATGAAACAGATCAGTGCTGGGGGATCGTTCAATGGTAGGACACCGGACTCTGACTCCGTGAATCAAGGTTCGAATCCTTGTCCCCCAGCCATATGAAAACAAGGAGCGGCCACACAGTGACCGCTCTTTTTTTTGCTGATACTGGCCCTATACGGGGGTCATGTCTTGCAATATGACATCTCCAGCGGCTGAGGTATACGATGCGCCTATTGGAGGGGGAAGAAGGAGGATAAATATCATGGTTGACTGGAATATGGCGGTGAGGATCGCCGCGGGTGGTTTCGGTCTGGTGTTTCTGCTCCTTACCATGCTGGCCTGTTCGGTATGGGTCACGAAGGAACTCCTGGAGCGGATCGAGAAGCGCGGCGGCGACAGGAAACAAGCGTAACGGATTCAAGGCTCACGACGGGCGGCTTGCGGGCATGCCGGTCCATGAGCCTGTGAGCATAACGATACGACAACGAGGGATGGCCGTGTTTGGATTACTGGAAAGCGGATTTCAGTTGTTTACCTGGGGCAACGCCCTGATGATACTCATCGGCCTGGGGTTGATCTACCTGGGCGTGGCGCGGAAGATGGAGCCCTTGCTTTTGGTCCCCATCGGGTTCGGCATCATGCTGGTGAACCTGCCGCTGGGTGGCATGATGGACTACGAGCTGCTGCTCCGGGCGCCGCAGCCGGGCGTAGTCATGGAGGTGGATGCCCGGAGGGGAGGCACCTTTACGAGCGGGGATGCCCTGGTCACCCTGGACACGGGGGCGATCGCCGCCCCGGTGTACGGCCGGGTGGACGAGCTGCGGGTGGCGAAGGGCCAGGTAGTGACGAAGGGCCAGGTGGTCGCCCGGCTAATCACGACAGAGCAGACGGACCAGGCAGTGCTGCCCACGAAGCCCATCGGGCTGCTGTCGCGGATCTTTCATTTCGGGGTCATGTGGCAGCTCCTGCCGCCACTTATGTTCTTATGCCTGGGGGCACTGACGGACTTCGGTCCCATGCTGGCCAATCCCAGGACGCTGCTGCTCGGTGCCGCGGCACAGTTCGGCGTGTATTTTGCGTTCTTTTTGTCGCTCTTTTTCGGGTTCAGCCTGCCCGAGGCCTCGTCCATCGGGATCATCGGCGGTGCCGAGGGGCCGACCACCATCTACGTCACGTCCGTCTTGGCGCCCCACATCATCGGGGCCACGGCGGTGGCCTGTTATTCCTACATGGCTCTGGTACCGGTGATCCTGCCGCCGGTGATCAAACTGCTGACCACGAAAGAGGAGCGGCGCATCTACATGAAGCCGCAGTTGCGGAAGGTCTCCCAGCGGGAGAAGATCCTCTTTCCCCTGGTAACCACCATCATCGTCATCCTCTTCGTGCCGTCATCGGCGCCGCTCATCGGCTGTTTCATGGTGGGCAATCTCTTCCGGGAATGCGGGGTGACGGAGCGGCTCACGAACACGGCGCAGACGGCCTTCGTGGATATCATCACCATCTTCCTGACGCTGGCCATCGGCGCCTCCATGCCGGCGGAGAACTTTCTCCAGCCCCGGACGCTTCTGATCCTGGTGCTGGGGGTGGTGTCCTTTGCCTCGGCGGCGGCGGCGGGGGTGTTGCTGGCGAAGTTCATGAACCTCTTTTTGAAGGAGAAGATCAATCCCATGATCGGTGCGGCGGGGGTATCGGCGGTTCCCATGTCGGCCCGGGTGGTGCAGGTCATGGGGCAGCAGGAGAACAAGAAAAACTTCCTGCTCATGCATGCCATGGGACCGAACGTGGCGGGCGCCATCGGCGCGGCCATCGCCGGCGGGGTCTTTATTGGTATCCTTGGCTAAATAAAGTAGTACAGTATTTTTCTTCAAAACAAATGAAGGAGCAAGGCAATGATCGTTCGTCACTTCACGGATGTCACGGCGGAACAGATAGCTGACGGGTTCCGGAAGCGGGTGGTAATCGGACAAAACGAAGGCGCACCGAACTTCATCATGCGCGTTTTCGATGTGGAACCGGGATTCTCAAGCCCGTTTCATGAGCATTTCTGGGAACATGAGATTTTTGTGGTCAGCGGCGAAGGGTATATACGCAACGGACAGGAAGAGGATCTCCCTCTTGGGGCCGGTGATACCATCTTTGTGCCGCCCTATGAAAAGCACTGCATGGTGAACAAAGGCAGTGATATTTTCCGGTTCGTCTGTCTCATCCCGGTCGGCGCTGAAAATTGAAATATCTTATTACTGCATCAACTCGCCTACCAGGTCCAGATAATCAATGAGGAGACGGGTGATCAGGAACCTTTCACGTACCGATTCCTTCGCCCTGCGGCCGATCTCCTGAGCCAGCTCACGGTCCCGCAGGAGGGTCACTATCCGATCCGCAAAGGCATTGTTGTCATGCGGTTCAACGAGGAAACCGTTTTCCCCGTCCTCTATCTGGAGGGGGATCCCCCCCACCCTCGAGGCGACCACCGGCGTCCCTTTCCACATGGCTTCAGTCACCACAAGTCCGAATCCCTCCTTCTGGGATTTCTGGATAATGGCCGACGAAATCCGCTGAAGCACGTTTATGAAGATAAAATTCGAGGCGATCGGATCGCTCACAAGGATCACATCGCCTGAGGCAAGCAGATTCTTGGCGTCCCGCTCTGTCTTTTCATACATCCTCAATCCCTCGGGATCGTCGGTCGCGATGTTCCCACACAGAACCAGCCGGCAGTCGATCTTTTCCTTGACCTGCTTGAAGACCTGTATCACCCCTCCGGGGTCCTTCCATTTGTCGAAACGGGATATCTGGGTGATAAGCGGCTTGTCCGTCTTGATCCTATACTTGCCGAGATACCGTGACAGGATCGTGTCGGTAAGCTCCATGTTCTTCGCCGTCAGGGGATCGATGGCAGGATGGATGATCCGCTGTTCTATGGGTATGTTATGCCGGACATAGGAATCATTGGAAACGATCATAACATCGTATTTGCGCACAAAAGTACTGAGGAAATCCCACAGGGACGGGTTCGGGTTCGACAGGTCCACATGACACCGCCACACCCAGGGCTGCCGTTTTTTATAAAAATTGACCAGCGCGACCGGTTGCGGATCATGAACGATGACACAATCATGGTCCAGGTGAGTGTACTCGGCGAATTTTTCATTCGTCTGGAGGTAGAGGGATTTTTTCCGTGCGGTGAAATTGATATCATCGCCTTGAAGTGCATTATGAAACTTCTTCGTGATCTCGAAAAAATCCGGATAACCGTGAAGGGTCCTCCACCCGGCGTCAATGCCGATATTGTTCATCAGCGGCACAAGGCTGTTCAGGATCTCCGCCACCCCGCCCCCCTGAAAGGTGGAGTTTATATGCAGGAGGTGTTTGCCGTAGAGCTTCCGCACTTTTTTACGTATCTCCGAGATCGTTTTTGTCCCCACGATGTCCTGGTATCTTTCGATATCAATCATTCCGCTTTCCTCCGTCCCGCAATTCTTCAAGGAGAGAAATGACATCATTCTGAGATTTCAGGTTGAATCGTGCAGATGTCGGGCCAAGTCCCACCTTGAGTGAATAACCCCATTTGGGAATGACCGAAAACATGTCCTCGTCGGTCCGGTCATCCCCGATCGCGAGGATGAAGTCCCATTCATGTTTCGCGATCCAGTGCATTGCCATGCGCCCCTTATTGATCCCTCTGTGTTTTATCTCCACCACCTTGTTGCCCTCGAGTATCTGCAGATCAAGATTCGCCGTCAGATGCATGAGATCGTCGATCAATTCCCTCACGCGGATCGTGCTTAACTCAGAGCTTGTTTTCCGATAATGCCAGACCAGGGAATACTCCTTTTCCTCAATAAATGAACCGGGGGTCCTGTCCATGTAAAGTTCGATTGTCGGGTAGATCTCGGCTTTCCAATCATCATTGAGCGGTTCCGCCATTTCCCATGTACCGTCCCTGATCCAGGCTCCATGCTCCGCCACGAGACCCACCGGAAGTTTTCCGAACCAGTCGTCAAGGACCTTCCGGTCACGTCCACTGATTATCACTGTCCGGTTTCCCGGGGCATTCGCCAGATCAATGATCAACCGCATGAGATCTTTTCCCGGTTTTGCCTCTTCAGGTTTGTGATGAAAAGGAACCAGCGTGCCGTCATAATCCAGAAGAAGCAGCCGTTTCGACGCGCGCCGGCAATCGGCAAGCAGCGCCTGTCGCGACGAATCGATGAGTTCGTTGCTTCGCATCTCACGCTGGCGGTCCTTCACGTCCTCGAGCCTTTCGATGAATTCACCGGCCCAGCGGCTCACGGTATACCGTTGCAGTCGAGACCGCATCACCCTGTTTTGCTGAACTCTTTCATTTTCGCTCATCTTCAGGGCCCTCACCAGCGCGTCGGTCACTTCCTCACGGTTATTGGGATTAACGATGATCGACTCTCCGAGTTCCTTCGCCGCCCCGGCCATCTCGCTCAGAATAAGGACTCCGGCGCCGTCCGTTTTCGAGGCGAGATACTCTTTGGCGATCAGGTTCATGCCGTCCCGGACCGGAGTGACAAGGCAGACATCGGCCAGGTTATAGAGGGCATTCAGTGTTGTAAAGGGAAGAGAGCGATACAGGTACCAGATTGGAGTCCAGCCGATGGTTCCGTATTTCCCGTTGATCATGCCGACCAGTTCATCGATGTGCCGTTTCAGTTGCTCGTAGTGCTCGACCTTCGTCCGGGACGGAACAGCCAGCAGAATGAGAACGACCTGCTCTCTGAATTCCGGATGCTCCTTAAGGAATTCATCATAGGCTTCGAGCCTCAGAGGAATACCTTTGGTATAATCCAGACGATCGACCGACAAAATGATCCTGTAGCCGTGAAGGCGTTTCCTGAAGTTGTGAAGGTCCCTCTGTACCTTCGGATTCTCAATGGCCTTCGCAAAGCGCTCATAGTCGATACCCATCGGAAACGTGTCGACACGGATACGTCTGTTCCCGGCGGTAAACTGTCCCAGGTTATTGTCGTATCCGAGAACGCGGTGGACACTGCTTAAAAAATGGCGCGCATAATCATAGGTGTGGAATCCGATCAGGTCCGAACCCACAAGTCCCTCAAGGAGCTGCCTTCTCCATGGCAGCATTCGAAACAATTCATAGGATGGAAAGGGTATATGGTGAAAATATCCAATTGTTACTTCCGGATTTTCCTCTCTGATAAACTGCGGGACGAGCATCAGCTGATAGTCATGGACCCAGATAAGATCGTCTTCACGAAGGATTTCGGAAACCTCGTGGCTGAACCGCTCGTTGACGTGACGGTAAGCCTGCCAGTACCGGGTATCGTGCACAACGAACTGAGGAAAATAATGGAAGAGAGGCCACACGGTCTTGTTGCTGAATCCCTCATAATAGAGGCTGACATCCCTTTGAGAAAGAAAGAGGGGATGGCAGTTGAACTCTGATTTCAGCCGTTCAGTGATCAATTCTTTTTCGTCGCCGCCGAGTTTGTCGCTCGCTATGCCGGGCCAGCCGACCCAGACGCTTTCATGGCTCTGATAGAAGGAGCTCAATCCCGTCGCGACACCGCCGGCGCTCTGGCGGTAATAGAATGTTCCTTTCCTTTTTTCTATCGTTACGGGCAATCTGTTCGATACGATCAGTATCCTTTTCATGGCTCATGTTTTCTCTGTCTTTTGAATGCCTTGTGACACTCCCCGGCAATCGCGTGAGGCGATCACGCGAACCCGCGACATCTCTTACCGGTTCGGTCAAGCCGGCCTGGGTGATGTTCATTATGCCAGCATATTCCGGGCCTGCTGTCAAATCGGGGAGAGTGTTCGGGGGCTGCATCCTTCACGCGGTCCATCATGAAACCCCGCCCTCAGTTTTGTGCAATGTCGCACGGAACAGAGGGAGTGAACCGGGATAGTTTCTCCGGATGAAATCGATCATTTTCTCCCGGACCGTGCATCGCAGTTCCCATGCCTTCGAGGAGTCGACGGCGCTGACGAGGGCCCGCAATTCCATTACGCCCTCCTTCAGGTCCGTTACCTGAAGAGCGCATACCCGGCCGTCCCACGTGTCGGTCTGGCGAACGATCCGTTCCAGCTCGCTTCGCAGAGGGGACACGGGCATGGTGTAATCGACCAGGAAATATACCGTTCCCAGAATTTCCGAGGTGGTCCTCGTCCAGTTCTGAAAAGGGTGCTCGAGAAAATAGATGATGGGCAATACAAGTCGCCGCTGGTCCCAAATTTTGACCACGACATAGGTCAGGGTAATCTCTTCTACCCTTCCCCACTCATTTTCAACGACAACTACATCATCAAGGCGTATGGGCTGTGTCACGGCGATCTGGATTCCCGCAAGAAGATTGGCAATGGTTTTCTGGGCGGCGACGCCAACGATGATACCGATGATACCGGCCGACGCCAGGATGCTGGTACCGACCTGGCGCACCGACCCAAAGGTCATCAATACGATCCCCAAACCAAGGATGGAAACAATGACAACGATGACACGCTTGATGATCCGTATCTGGGTGGTAACTGCGCGCGCCCTGAGGTTGTCTTTCGCGGATATGTCGAACTTGCTGAGCAGATACATCTCAAAGACCGACGTCATTGTAATGAGGAACCATACCAGTGAGGTTATCAGAAGGAGACTGAGCAACTGCTTGAAAAACGTCATGTGCTGACCGGAAATACCCGTGATGGGAGAGACATAATACAGGACAAGCACAACAATGAACAGCCGTGCCGGTCCCCTGCCGTATCGGATCACGGAATCGTCCAGTGTGGATTCCGTCCGTCGCGAAAGACGGTCCCCCATTTTAAAGAGTGCGAAGTGGATGATAAGTGCAACAAGAATGGACGCACAAATAACACCGAGTCCAAAAATAAAACTTTCCGCGGAATGAGCAAGCCCTTCCATGGGAACGATCCCTTCGTGAAAAAAGTATTGTCATGAAGAATGGAAATCAGCGGGGCACATTATCTGTGTGGTGAATTGAGACCGGATTGCGAGACCTGTCGACGCTCACGTGTTCGTTTGATTCCCATATAATGGTTATATTTATATGATATCCAGGGGGTGGACGTCAAGGAGCGGTTTCGAGAGATCGTGGCCTGACCGACCGGGGTTCCACTTTCTAACCCTTTGCGACTATCTTTCCCCAGGTATCCCGAAGCGGTACGACCCTGTTGAATACAGGCTTTCTGGGCCCCGTATCTTTCAGGTCCGCGCAGAAATAGCCGAGTCGCTCGAACTGGTATCGGCTTCCCGGCTCGGCGTTCACCAGGCTTGCCTCGACGGGGCAGGAAGGAAGGATCTCCAGGGATGAGGGATTCAGGTACGTGAGGTAATCGTCGCTTTCGCCGGCCGGATCGGCGACAGTGAAGAGCCTGTCGTAGAGACGCACCTCAGCGGAAACAGAGTGCTCGGCCGACACCCAGTGAATGACCCCTTCCACCTTTCTGCCGTCACGGGGCAGCCCGCTCAGTGTTTCGGGATCATAGGTGCAGTGAAGTTCGATTATTTTTCCTGTTCGTTCATCCTTCACCATGCGCTCATACTTGATGACATACGCGTTCCTCAGTCGGACCTCCCGGTCCGGCCCGAGCCGGCGATATTTCTTCGGCGGGTCCTCGTGAAAATCATCCTGTTCGATATAGAGCGTCCGTGAAAAGGGGACCCTGCGAACTCCCATGGCGGGATCCTGGGGATGGTTCGGGACCTCGAATTCCTCGACCCGGTCCTCCGGGTAATTATCGATGACGACCCGCAGGGGACGCAGGACCGCCATGGCCCGCGGCGCCGTTTCGTTCAGGTCTTCGCGAACACAGTGTTCGAGCAGCGCCAGGTCTATCAGGTTATCGTTCTTGGCCACCCCGATGGTCGTACAGAAGTTCCTGATCGCCCGGGGCGTGTAGCCCCGTCTGCGCATCCCGGCCACTGTTGGCATACGCGGATCATCCCACCCGGCGACCTGGTTCTTCCTCACCAGTTCGATGAGCATCCGCTTGCTGAGAACGGTATAACTCACATTGAGGCGGGCGAATTCTATCTGCTGCGGGCGACTTCCTTCTATCAACTGCTCGACGATCCAGTCATAGAGAGGACGGTTGTTTTCGAACTCAAGGGTGCAGATCGAATGGGTGATCCCTTCAAGTGCGTCGGAAAGACAGTGGGCGAAATCATACATGGGGTAGACGACCCATTTCATTCCCGTCCGGTAGTGGGGTTCCCGCTTTATCCGGTATATGACGGGATCGCGCATCACCACGTTCGGAGAGGCCATATCGATCCTGGCACGGAGCACATGGGCGCCGTCCTCGAATTCCCCGGCCCGCATCCGCTTGAAAAGGTCCAGGTTTTCCTCGACCGAACGGTTCCGGTACGGGCTCTCCCTTCCCGGTTCGGTGAATGTCCCCCTGTATTCCCGGATCTCGTCCGCGTTCAGACTGCACACATAGGCCTTGCCGGCCCTGATCAGTTCGACGGCGAAATCATAGAGGGCTTCAAAGTAATCCGATGCGTAATAGAGACGGTCTTTCCAGTCAAACCCAAGCCAGCGGATATCCTTCATGATCGATTCAACGTATTCAAGGGTCTCTCCACTCGGGTCCGTATCATCGAATCGAAGATTGCAGGTACCTTTGTACTTTTCAGCGGTGCCGAAATTCAGGCAGACGGATTTGGCGTGGCCGATATGGATATATCCGTTCGGCTCCGGCGGAAAACGGGTGGCCACCCTTCCCTCGTTCTTTCCCACCTCAAGGTCTTTATCAATGATCTCATGAATGAAATTAACCGGTGCCAAGTTCGACTTCTCTGCCATGAATATGCAACTCCTCTTTATATGGGCGGTCCCGGTAACGTTCGCACGGCGGCTGAGAAAAAAAGGCCGACGGCCACCGCCGCCGGCCTCTCCAGCCTGTGTTTCCTTATGTGCCCATTTCCCAGGAACTCAAATATTTTTCCTGCTCCGGTGTCAGAGTATCGATGGCAACACCCATGGCCGCCAGTTTCAACCGGGCGATCTCCCTGTCTATCTCCTCAGGAACGCTGTATACGATCTTCTCGAGCGATCCACCGTGTTTTACGAGGTACTCGGCCGCCAGTGCCTGATTGGCAAAACTCATGTCCATAACGCTCGACGGATGTCCCTCCGCCGCGGCGAGATTGATGAGCCGGCCTTCACCAAGGATATACACGTGCCGGCCGGTCTCCAGTTCATAGTCGTCGATGAAATCCCTGATCCGGCCATGGTAGACGGAGATCTTCTTCAGACCCTCGATGTCGATCTCCACATTGAAATGGCCCGAATTCGCGACGATGGCGCCGTCCTTCATCTTCTGAAAATGTTCCGTCCTGATGACATTGATATCGCCGGTGAGGGTACAGAAGAAATCGCCGATGCCGGCCGCTTCACCGATCGGCATGACCCGGAATCCGTCCATGACGGCCTCCAGCGCCCTGAGCGGGTCCACTTCGGTGACAACGACATTCGCCCCCATGCCGTTCGCCCGCATGGCGAGGCCCTTCGAGCACCAGCCGTAACCGCAGACGACAAAAACGGAACCGGCGATGAGCCGGTTCGTGGCACGGATGATCCCGTCAATAGTGCTTTGACCCGTTCCGTACCGGTTATCGAAGAAATGCTTTGTCTTCGCGTCATTCACGGCGACGAGGGGGAATTCCAGGACCCCTTTCTCAGCCATCGCCTTCAGCCGGATGACACCGGTCGTGGTTTCCTCGGTCCCGCCGATTATCCCGTTGATAAGGTCACGGCGCTCGGAATGGATCGTCGATACCAGGTCGGCTCCGTCATCCATGGTAAGATGGGGTTTCAGATCAAGGACCGTATGGATATGGGCGTAATAGGTATCCCGGTCCTCACCCTTGATGGCATTGACGGGGATCTCATGATACTTGACGAGATAGGCCGCCACGTAATCCTGCGTGCTGAGAGGATTTGATGCGCACAGGGATAGCTCGGCGCCTCCCGCCTGCAGGGTCTCCATGAGGCTTGCCGTTTCAGTGGTCACATGGAGACAGGCAGCGAGGCGGGTCCCCGCGAGGGGTTTTTCCGCCGCGAAGCGTTTCTTTACGCTGTTGAGAACGGGCATGCTCTTGTTCGCCCAGTCGACGCTGAGTTTTCCCTGCTCGGCAAGGGAAATGTCCTTTATGTCGTATTTCGTCATGATCAGATACCGGCTTCCTTTCTCAGCGCGTTTGCCTTGTCGGTCTTCTCCCAGGGATAATCATCGAGGAAGAGTGACCGGGCGATCTTTCTGTAGGTGTCACCGTTGAGAAGTTCAAAGTTCTCGATCATCGCCCGGGGGGTAAAATCAAAGACCTGCTCGACGATGCGGGATATTTCGCGGTCCGGAAGAACTCCCGTGCCGTATGTATTCACATAAAGCGACATGGGTTTCGCCACGCCGATCGCGTAGGCGATCTGGAGAGAACACTTCCGGGCAAGACCGGCGGCCACCACGTTCTTTGCCGCGTAACGGGTCCCGAACACGGCGGAGCAGTCGACCTTTTCCGGCGACTTGTTCACAATGGACCCGCCGCCGAGTTGCGCGCCGGGATATGCTCCGTAGAGCTGGCAGACGAGTTTCCGGCCCGTTATTCCCGAGTCGGCGGCGCTGCACGAATGAACGGCCTGCCACTCGCCGGTCGGGTTGAAGAGGAATTCCGTCCCGTCATCCACCCACTCATCCAGGCACTCAAAGGCCATCTTTTTCGCTATGGACTCCACTTCGTTACTGGTCGTCACGTACCGGTAATCGATGGCGTTCGACATAAGGACCTTTGCCACCCTGAGGGGTTTCATGGTCTCGTCATCATACTCGACAGTGACCTGGCCCTTTCCGTCCGGGGCGAACACGGGATTGTCGCAGTTCTCAAAGACCTTCATCATCTTGTTGACAAGGACATAGGTCAGGGGAAGTAGTTCCGGGGTTTCATCACAGGCGAACCCGAACATGATGCCCTGGTCGCCGGCCCCGATCTCCTTGTATTTACCGAGGTCAGCCCTCGTTCCTATGTTGATGTCCGGAGACTGGGGGATGATGGCATTGAACACGCCCATGGAATGACCGTTCAGTCCGACGGCGGCATCGTTATATCCCAGAGCAAGAACGGTTTTTCTGATGGACCGTTCGATATCCACGTATATCCTCGTTGATACCTCACCGCCGACGATACAGTACCCCTTCCCCAGAAACACCTCGAGACCGCAATGGGGCATCGTATTGATGTCCATACCTTCCTGCTTTTCCTTGTCGAGTATCTCGGCTATCAGGTTCGCCGCGATCGTGTCGGCCACAACATCCGGATGTCCCACCTTAACTGCTTCAGCTGTTATCAACATACAGACTTCCCCTTTATCATGATTTATTTTATCGTTTTCTGCACTTCACCCGGTCGCTCCGCATCCTTGACCTTCTCCGGCGCTATGATGCCGCCCGATATGATAAGACGGAAGGCCTCCTCCACGGTCATGTTAAGATTGACCACGTCACCCTCGGGGACCATGATGTAAAACCCTGATGTCGGATTCGGTGTCGTGGGCACAAAGAGATTGATGCAGTGCTGATTCGTTTTCTGCTGGACCTCTCCCTTGGCTTCGCCCGTTACAAAGGCAATGGAATACAGTCCCTTGCGCGGATACTCGATAAGGACCACCTTTTTGAAACTGTTGGCCTTTTCGCTGAACAGGGCATCGACAAGTTTTTTCACGGCACCGTAGATACCACTTACAAGAGGTATCCTGGCAACGATCCTTTCACCGATCTGTACGACCTTATTGCCGATATAGCTCTTGACGATGAGTCCCAGGACCAGTATCAGGATCAGGGCTATGAGAATATCAAGGCCCGGAATGGGAAAGGGAAGCAGGTTCTTGAGCTGGAACCGGGCCGGAACGATATCAACGATCCTGTTCAGAAACTTGATTATGAACAGGATAATGTATATGGTCGCCGCTATCGGGATAATAGCGGCGATACCTGTCAGAAATGTGTTCTTCAGTTTTTTACGCATTGACATGCCGTCATAAACCCCTTCATGTAAAGCGAGCCTTTGTTATCAAAAACCCCCTGTTATTTCAACCTATCTTTTCCCGACAAAAAACGGGGCTTCAGTGCCCCGTTTTCAGATACTTCTGTGACGTGATCCCGGAATCGGTCTTTCCTGTTGTCACCGGTTGATCTTTTTGACCTTGTTTTCATTGCCGAGGAGAACACAGGTGGCCTTCCAGCCTTTCACCTCGCTCTCGTCCACGTTGACATAACTGGCAATGATGATCAGGTCCCCTTTTGAACATTTCCTCGCCGCGGCACCGTTGAGACAGATGACACCCGACTCCCTTTTCCCCGGAATCACATAGGTTGAGAACCTCTCCCCGTTGGACACATTGTAGATGTCAACCTTTTCATGATTCACGATATCGGCGATCTCCATGAGATTCTCATCGATCGTGATGCTGCCCTCATAGTGGAGGGACGCGTCGGTTACCGTGGCCCGGTGCAGCTTTGATTTCAGCATTATCCTCTGCATGATTCACCCCGCCCTTCATGTTTTTTATATTTCAAGAGGTTCACCGAATACGTAATTATCGATCAATCGCGGCACACCAACCCAGACCGCCAGGGCCAGCACGGATTCACCTGAAAGGGTTTCGACGTCCTCCATGGTCGCCGTGTCGCAGATCTTTACATAATCGACCTTCGTACCGGAATGCTTGTCGATGAAATCCCGAACAGCCTGAATGATCTTTCCGGCACTTCTTTCTCCCCGGTCATAAAGACCGGCCGCGAGCTTCAGGGAACGGCTGAGGCTCAGCGCCGATTCCCGCTCGTCTTCCTTCAGATAGGAGTTGCGCGAACTCATGGCCAGGCCGTCCGCTTCCCGAACCGTCGGGAGGCCGACGACCTCGAGGTCCATGTTGAGGTCTTTCACCATCCGCTGAATCACAACAAGCTGCTGAAAATCTTTTCTTCCGAATATGGTCACGTGAGGTTTGACGATGTTGAAGAGCTTGGCGCAGACCGTGGCCACTCCTCTGAAGTGGCCGGGCCTCGTAAGACCACAGAGATTCTGCGTAACGTTCTCTACGGTCACATAGGTTTGATACTGCGGGGGATACATCTCGGCATTGGATGGATAAAAAATGACGTCGCAGCCTGCTTCACGGGCAAGCATCTCGTCACGCTGAAAATCCCGGGGATACTTGTCGAGGTCCTCGCTCGGCCCGAACTGTGTCGGGTTCACGTAAATGCTGACGACCAGACGATCTCCCCTTCTTCGCCCCTCTTCCATCAGGCTCAGATGTCCCCGGTGAAGATACCCCATGGTGGGAACAAAAGCTATTTTGGTCCCCTGCCCCCTGAGGGACTCGGAATATCTCTGCATTTCATGAACAGTTTCAATAACTTTCATCGTTCCACAATAAAAAAGCCCCACGTCGGAGACGGGAGGCCTGCGGTATCATCCTCGTAATACATTGTTTCAAACCTTCCGTCCCAGTCCGTTCCCGGATCCAGGCGGTTTTTTTCGGCACCTGCCTAACAGATGTAACACATAATTGTCAAGTAATTTCTGTGATGAATTCGTAAAAAAGTTCCACAAACGGGCAAGGGCGTGGGGCGAAAACATATACGGATTACGGATTATGGATTATGGATTACGAATAACGATTCCCGAGCCCCGACAGTCATTTCTCAGAGACCGCCCGGGTTATCGCAACGAATTCTTCCACGGTCAGCGTTTCACCTCTTCTCCGGCCGTCGATGCCGAGAGAGGCAAGAAGTTCCCCGGGGTCCAGGCCCGTTCGATCCAGAAAGGAAGCAGTCCTGAGGTTGTTCAGCAGCGTCTTTCTCCTCCGGGCAAAGGCGGTCCTCACAACGGTGGTGAAAAGTTCATCGTCCGCGACATCTCCCCGCGGCTTGTCGAGGATCTCGAATTTAAGCACCGCGGAATCGACTCGGGGCTTTGGGTAAAAACAATGGGGAGGAACGGCCATCATCTTCCACGAACGGGCGTACCGGGCCGTCAGGACCGAGAGGATCCCATAGTCACGGCCTCCGGGCGACGCCGTTATGCGGTCCGCCACCTCCTTCTGAAACATAAGGACCATCGAGGAAATGACCCGCCGCGATGAGAGCAGGTGAAAGAGTATCTGGCTGGAAATATTATAGGGTATGTTTCCGAGGACCTTCACCGTCGACGGCGTACCGACCATACCGTCGAGAAAAGAGGCAAAATCACAGGTCAGAACGTCGGCTTCCAGCACGGTCAGATTCGGAAACTCCATCAACTCGCTGCGGAGGATTCCGATCATCACGGGGTCGACATCGATCGCCACAACGCTCTGGGCCCGCTCGGCGATACGGGCCGTCATGACACCGAGGCCGGCGCCGATCTCAATGACCCGGTCGTCTTTCCCGATATCCGCGGCATTGACGATCTTGCCGATGATGTTCGGATCGATGAGAAATGATTGCCCCAGTCCCTTTCGGGGACGCAATCCATATTTTTTGATGAGTTCCCAGGGCGTCGTCATGACCGGTTGCGGCACCCCTTTCTTACCGCCGTCACGCGAACCTCAGCAACCACCGGGTTTCGGTCTGTCGTCGAGGGGCCACCGGGAAACGGGTGCCAGGTCATAGCCGTCCCTCCTTCCCGCGGCGAGAAGATGCGTCCCCACAACGGCCACCATCGCCGCGTTGTCCGTGCAGAGCACCGGTGGCGGAACGAAGATATCGATCCCCCTGGCCTCCCCTTCCTGACGGAAACGCTCCCGGAGCCTGCTGTTCGCAGCGACACCTCCCGAAACGACGACACGGGCAAGACCATGCTCACCGGCCGCCCGAAGGGTCTTTTCAACGAGCACTTCCACCACCGCTTCCAGATAACTTGCCGTTATATGTGGTAATTCGTCCTTTGAAACGGGAGTTTCCCGTTTTTTGAGGTAGGTAAGCAAGGATGTCTTCAGCCCGCTGAAGCTGAAATCATTGCTTCCGCGCATGGCCTGGGGAAACCGGATGTACGACGTATTACCCCCCCTCGAAAGCCGGTCGATGACGACGCCACCCGGATATCCGAGGTCAAGCATCTTTGCCGCCTTGTCAAGGGCTTCTCCGGCGGCATCATCCCTGGTCTGTCCCAGGACCGTAAAGCTTTCGAAACCGTCGACCCGGTAGATATTCGTATGACCGCCCGACACGACCAGCGCCGCAAAGGGAAAATCAGGGCGGTTCTCCGCGAGAAAAACGGCGGCGATATGGCCCTCGATGTGATTCACCCCGACAAAGGGAAGACCCCGTGCATACGCCAGTGCCTTGGCGGTGGTAAGGCCCACCAGGAGCGAACCCACGAGACCGGGTCCCCGGGTCACGGCAATGCCGTCAATATCGCTCATGGTAACACCCGCGCCGTCAAGCGCCTCCTGGATAACGGGCATGATCGCTTCGATATGCTTTCGCGAGGCTATTTCAGGCACAACACCGCCGAACCGTGTGTGGATGTCTATCTGAGAGGCGATCACGTTCGACAATGCCCGTGTCCCGTCGGCCACAACGGCGGCGGCGGTTTCGTCACAGGATGATTCTATTCCCAAAACAAGCATGGACCGTTCCCTGATATAATGAATACTCGCTCCCGAAGGCATTGAACGCCCGCGGGAAAGATGTCCCTTTGCAAAGGATCGAAAAAGGTATATAAGAAAGCCCGTCGTTTGTAAATAGACAGGGATGAAAAATGGAAATTCAAAGTGATTTTCTCATTCTCGGCAGTGGTATCGCCGGACTGTGTTTCGCCATCAAGGCATCGGAACTGGGAACGGTGGCCGTGGTCACCAAGAAAGAGAAGGTTGAGTCGAACACCAACTATGCCCAGGGGGGGATCGCGGCCGTCACGACGGAGCGGGACAGTTTCGGCTCACATGTGGAAGATACGCTTCAGTGCGGTGCCGGGCTCTGCAAGGAACCGATCGTACGAATGGTCGTCACCGAGGGTCCGGATCGGATCAGGGAATTGATCGACTGGGGGGTTCACTTCACTAGGTCGGAAGAGGTCTATTCTTCCGAATATGATCTGGGACGGGAAGGCGGTCACAGTCACCGGCGTGTCCTTCACGCCGAAGACCTGACGGGAAGAGAAATAGAACGGGCCCTGATAGAAAAGGTATCATCAAAAAAGAACATCTCGATCTACGAGAATCACTTCGCCGTGAATCTCATCACCAAATCCCAGCTTACCGACGTCGGCAGGGGCAGGCGCGACACCTGCCTCGGAGCCTATGTCTTCGATATCGAGAACAACTGTGTCCATACCTTCCGCGCCCGTTTCACGGTGCTGGCAACCGGCGGTTCCGGGAAAGTGTATCTCATCACCACCAACCCCGACATCGCCACGGGTGACGGCGTCGCGATGGCCTACCGGGCCGGCGCGGAGATCAACAACATGGAGTTCATTCAGTTCCATCCCACGTGCCTCTTCCATCCCGAGGTAAAATCATTCCTCATCAGCGAGGCGGTCCGCGGCGAAGGAGGGATCCTCAAGCTGCAGGACGGCACGCCCTTCATGGAACGGTATCACCCCATGAAGGACCTGGCACCCCGCGACGTGGTGGCGCAGGCCATCGACGCTGAACTGAAAAAATCGGGGGACCAGTTCGTTCTGCTCGACATCACTCACCGTGACCGTAACTTCCTCGCGGGGCGATTTCCTTACATATACGGGAAATGCCTTGAATTCGGCATTGACATGTCGGAAGACCCCATACCGGTGGCACCGGCGGCCCACTACCAGTGCGGCGGCGTCGCGATCGATCCATGGGGCCAGACCAACATCGACCGCCTCTTCGCCTGCGGAGAGGTCGCCTGCTCCGGCCTTCACGGCGCCAACAGGCTCGCAAGCAATTCGCTTCTTGAAGCACTCGTCTTTTCCCACAATGCCATCACGCGGATCACCGAACTACTGCCGGACGCCCGTGACATATCCATTCAGATACCATCCTGGAACCCCGGCGGAGCGACGGAAAGCGATGAATCCATCGTGGTTTCCCACAACTGGGACGAGATCAGGATGTGCATGTCCAACTATGTGGGGATCGTGCGTTCGAAGAAGAGACTTGAGCGGGCGCAGCGCAGGATCGACGTTATCAGCCAGGAAATAGACGAATATTACTGGAACTTCAAGATCACTTCTGATCTTCTCGAGCTCAGGAACATCGCCACCGTGGCGAAGCTCATCATCGAATGCGCCCGGATGAGAAAGGAAAGCCGCGGTCTTCACTTTAACATCGACTACCCCGAAAGAGACGACCGGAACTGGTTGAAGGACACGGTGCTCCTGAAAGATACCGGCCTTCGCCGGTCCCGCCGCGAAAAAACTGGTTGACAATCCCCGGGCGATGACCGTATGAAACATATCATACGGCCCGCCTTTGAAATTATCTACCGGGGGAAAATCAATGGGTGAAAATGTCAAGTCAACACCGCTGATTGACTGGCACAGGGGTCACGGCGCCAACATGTCCGTTTTTGGAGGCTACGAGATGCCCCTCTGGTATGGGACGGGGGCAAAAACGGAACACTGTTCCGTTCTGACCGCAGCGGGCCTCTTTGATACGAGCCATATGGCGGTCATCACCCTGTCCGGGTCTGATGCCTTCGACCTGCTCCAGTACTGTTTCACGAAGGACCTCACCTCATGCATCGGAAAGAACAAGGGCCCGCTGGTTCCGGGAAGATGCGTCTACGGCATTTTTCTCGACCCTGAGGGGTGCACGATCGATGACGCCATCGTCTATCGCCTGGACGAGACGGATTATATGATCGTTGTGAACGCCGGCATGGGTGTTGCGATAACGGCCCATCTGTCCGCAAACAGGTCGGGCCGAAGCGTCATCATCACCG
Source organism: Deltaproteobacteria bacterium (assembly GCA_016933965.1). Classification (NCBI taxonomy): domain Bacteria; kingdom Pseudomonadati; phylum Myxococcota; class Myxococcia; species Deltaproteobacteria bacterium. The sequence goes on from JAFGTS010000022.1 coordinate 117,063, forward strand.
ATCTTACGGACCAGGTGGGAAAGGTCGATATTCAGGGTCCGGCAAGCGGCGGGATTATGAAAATGGTGTTGGAAAATCCCGGGGACGTACTGCGGGAAATGCCCTATTTCAGTTTCAAGGGCCGTTTCGACAAAAAGACGGCCTCACCTGACGCTCCGCGTATGAAGGACGGAAGGGCCTTCCTTCTTTCACGGACGGGTTATACGGGAGAGTTCGGCTTCGAGCTCTTCATGGAACGCGATCATCTCCTCGATCTCTGGGAGATGCTGCTCGACGCGGGCATGAAACAGGGCATGATCACCTGCGGGCTCGCGGCGAGGGATTCGTTGCGCGCGGGCGCCGTGCTCCCTCTTTCCCATCAGGACATCGGTGCCTGGCCCTTTGCGCGGAACCCCTGGCTGTTCGCCCTGCCGCACAAGGAAGACGCCCCGGGATTCACGAAAGACTTCATAGGAGCGGAAGCACTGCAAAACACCGGTCATGCCGATCACACCTACCCTTTTGCGGGTTTTGACCTGAGAAAGGTGTCCGTCGGCGATCCGGCCCGGGTATATGACCGTGAAGGAAGGGAGATCGGGACCGTGCTCACCTGCGCCACCGATATGGGGATCGACCGGGTCGAGGGCCGGATCTACAGTATTGCCAGCCCGGAGAAACCGGAAGGATTTTCACCCCGCGGCCTGTGCTGCGGATTCGTCAAGGTGAACAGGAGACTTGACCCGGAAGAACGGATACATCTGCGGGACAAGCGTCGAAGCATCGAGGTAATGATCGCGACGGACGTCCGGCCGGACCGGACGGCGCGGCGGCCCCTGGGCGAGATGCTCTGAAGGGAGGCGGTCAAGGGGGTTTCGGATTTGAAAAACATACCACGGTCCAAAGGAGAGACTTATGAAAGAAATTCAAGAACTTTCGATACCGGATGACCTGCGATACGCGAAGGACCACGAGTGGGCGCGGCGGGAAGCCGACCTGGTTCGTGTCGGCATCAGCGATTACGCCCAGGACCAGCTCGGGGACATTGTGTTCGTCGAACTTCCCGAAGTGGGCTCTGTATTTGACAAAGGACAGGAGTTCGGCTCCATTGAATCGGTCAAGGTCGTTTCGGACCTGTACATGCCCGTGGGGGGAGAGATCGTCGAGATAAACACGGCACTCGAGGAAACACCGGAACTGGTGAACCAGCAACCCTATAATGAAGGATGGCTTGTGGTGATCAAACCAGCCGATATAGCGGAACTGGATGGCCTCATGGAGCAGAAAGCCTACGTGGCCATGCTCGGGGGAGAAGAGTGATCCGATTCCTTTCTCATGTCGCGCCGACCGACCTGGTCGATACCGTCCCGGCCCTCACAAGACTGAAGGCATGCAATCCGTCATACATACGAAGGGCCGAGGCGGCCCTGAAAACCGGCCGGGATTTCGCGGAGAGGGTCATGCTTCCGCGGGTCCTCGACATTGACTCGCGCTGCACCGATGACCCGCGGTATTTTGACTGGGAGCTCTGGCGCCGGGCGAACAGTGAAAAACTGACCGTTGCCCTCATACCGGAAAAAATGGGAGGCCTCGGGTACACGGCGCTGGGAGCAACGATCCTCTGCGAAGAGATGACATCAGCCTGTATGGGAATGACGGCAAATATTCTGTTCAATAATTTCGGCCTTCTCGGTGCCCTTGTTGAATTCAGGACGGGGATCCTTATGCGGGTCATCAGTGACATGATAGAGGCGCAGCGCGCGGAGCGGCCGTTGTTCTGGGCCTGGGCCATCACGGAGCCGAGCGCCGGCACCGATGTGGAAGACGCGCAGGCCATGCGCACCATGAGACCCTCCACCTGGGCGGAAAAAGTGAAAGGCGGGTACCTGATCAACGGAACAAAATGTTTCATCACGAACGGGAGTCTCGCCCATTATGTGATAGCGACCATTCCCACGGACCGCGCGGCGCCGCTCGAATCGATGGCGACCTTTCTCATACCGGCGGATTCGAAGGGATATGCCGTCGGCAAGGTCGAGCGCAAATGCGGCCAGAAAGCGTCCCAGACGGCGGAATTGATCTTTGAGAACCTCTTTGTTCCCGAGGAAAACTGTTGGGAACCGCCGGGACGGGGGTTGCGGCATACCAGGGAAATTCTCTCGACGACGCGGGGGTTCATCGGTGCCGCCGCCCTGGGTGTCGCCCGGGGCGCCTTTGAGCGGTGTGTCGGCTTTGCCGCGGGCGTGTCGGTGCGCGGCCATCGTCTCATTGAAGAAGACTGGGTGCAGATAGCTCTCGCGGACATGTTGAAGGACATCAAGACGGTCCGGGCGGCCTGTTACAATTTTGCCGTATCCGTTGATACGCTCCATGTCATGCGGCTTTTTGAAAATCTGCCGGTTCGGGCGCTGCTCAGGATCGTACCGGAATCCTTTCTTATGGCAAATACCGTTAAAAAGCTGGCCGGCTCAGCGATCATTGAGAACATGGCAGCACGGCTCAAACAGTCACTCGTCTCAGACGAACGGGTGGAGGATTTCGTCAAGGAAGGCTCGGCGGTGAAGGTGGCCGGCACCGATCTGGCGACCCGGATATCGGTTCGCGTGCTTGACATAGCGGGGATCGAAGGCATGTCCTATCGGTACGGTCTCGAGAAAAGCTATCGTGACGCAAAGATCACACAGATCTACGAGGGAACCAATCAGGCGAACAGGATCGACCTTTTTCATGGTGACATCTACGGACGGCTCGGTTCGCTGTTCGTGAAAGAGGGACGTCCCGTTGGGACCTGAGAGAGCAAGAACACTTGAAACAGCACGGAAAGGAACGGAACCCTATGCCCTATATTCCTCATACCGACGAAGACATTGCGGCCATGCTCGAGGCGGTCGGCACGCCAAGCGTTTCCGATCTTTTCACGATGATACCGGCCGAATGCCGGGCAGGCAAAGACCTGGACCTCCCCGCGAACCTCACGGAATGGGAACTGAAGGACCACATGGGCGCGCTCGCTGAAATGACGGCCCGGGAACCGGAGTACACGATATTTCTCGGCGCGGGAAGCTACCGCCATTATGTTCCGGAATCGCTGACGCATATCCTGAACCGGACGGAATTCGTCACATCCTACACGCCCTACCAGCCGGAGCTGAGCCAGGGGACCCTCCAGGCGATATACGAGTACCAGACATTGATGGCCCGTCTCCTGGGAATGGAGATATCGAACGCCTCCCTGTACGACGGCGCGTCGGCTCTCGCCGAAGCCCTGCTCATGGCGGCGCGCGTCACAAAAAGAAAGACCGTGGCATTGTCAAACCTGATCCACCCTTTTTACCGGGACGTGGTCAGGACCTATCTCGAACCTTCGGGCCACGAGATCATCGAGATCTCGGCCGGTGAGAACGGAACAACCGATTGCGCGAGCCTTGATAATGTGGATGAGCTCGCCGCTGTCGCCCTGCAGTCACCCAACTTTTTCGGATGCATCGAAGCTCTTGCTCAGGCAGCCGACCTCGCTCACAAAAAGCAGGCACTGTTCATAACGGTCTTTACGGAACCGCTTGCCTACGGCCTCTATAAAAACCCGGGAAGCCTGGGCGCCGATATCGTGTGCGGTGAAGGTCAGAGTCTCGGCATTTCACAGAGCTTCGGCGGTCCCGGTCTCGGCATGTTCGCGACAAAAATGGAATATGTCCGGCACATGCCCGGAAGACTCGTGGGCAGGACAAAAGATGTCGACGGCCGTGATGGATACGTGCTGACGCTGGCAACCCGGGAGCAGCATATCCGTCGCGGGAAGGCGACGTCGAACATCTGCACGAACAACAGCCTCTGCGCCCTGGCGGCGACGGTGTACCTGGCGTCCCTCGGGGCCACCGGCATGCGGGACCTGGCCCGCCTCAACTATGATAAAACGGAATACCTGAAAGAACTTTTCAGAAAGGCCCGTTTTGAGATCCCCTTTCCGAAACCGACCTTTAACGAGTTCGTCGTGAAAATGCCGGCCGGTTCCGAATCGATATACAAACGAATGCTGGAGAAAGGGATCGTCGCCGGTCTGCCGCTCGATCCGTACTATCCCGAGCTGACCGACCATTATCTTTTATGCGTCACCGAGGTCATTTCAAAAGAAGATATGGACGCTCTGGTCACGGAGGCAAAATCATGAGTACGTTCACGGGCACCACCGGACTTGTCCACAACGAAGGCTCGCTCTGGAAAAGGGGGAAACGAGGGCGACGCGCCTATTCACAACCACGCCGTGATGTCGACACGCACCCCCTTGATGAAACGCTCATCAGCGAAGGGGTTGACCTGCCCGACCTCAGCGAACTGGACGTGGTACGGCATTTCACCCGTTTGTCCCAGTGCAATTTCAGCGTGGACAGCGGCATGTACCCTCTGGGCTCGTGCACGATGAAGTACAACCCGAAAATAAATGAGAAGCTTGCCGCCCTGCCGGGGTTTTCCGCCGCCCACCCCCTGCTTCCTTCCCTTCTGGCCCAGGGCATTCTCAGGATCATGCATGAACTGGAAACATGGCTCTGTGAGATCACGGGCATGGACGCCGCCACGCTGCAGCCCGCGGCCGGTGCCCAGGGTGAATTAACGGGCATGCTGCTCATGCATGCCTATCACGCCGGAATGGGCAGCCGCAGGACGAAGATCATCGTCCCCGATACCGCCCACGGAACGAATCCGGCCAGTGCCGCCCTTTGCGGGTATCAACCGGTGCCGGTCGCATCAAACGAGCGGGGCATCCTCTCTCCGGATGCCATCGCCGCCGTGATGGATGAAGAAACGGCGGGTATCATGGTGACCAATCCCAACACGCTGGGACTCTTCGAGGAGAACATCCGGGATATCGCGGACATTGTTCACGCCAAGGGGGGTCTGCTTTACGGCGACGGAGCAAATATGAACGCCCTCATGGGGATCGTCAGGCCGGGGGATATCGGCATTGATATCATCCATCTCAACCTTCATAAGACCTTTTCGACCCCCCACGGCGGCGGCGGTCCGGGTTCCGGTCCCGTGTGCGTGAAGGAAAACCTCGCGCCCTACCTGCCCGTTCCGCGCGTCATCGAAGAAAAAGGGAAGTATCACCTCTCGCAGGACCAACCACGATCGATCGGCAGGGTCCAGGCCTTTTATGGAAATGTGGGGGTCATGCTCAAGGCATATTGCTACATCCGCACGATGGGAGCGGAAGGGCTGAAACAGGCGAGTCAGATGGCCGTCCTCAACGCCAATTACATAAAGGAAAAATTGAAGGGCTCCCTCTACCTGCCCTATGACGTACCCTGCATGCATGAGTGCGTCTTCTCCGACAAACTGCAAAACCCCTTCAAAGTTTCGACGCTCGACATGGTCAAGAGGCTCATGGACCTGGGATTCCATCCCCCTACGATATATTTTCCTCTCGTCGTACCGGGGGCAATTATGATAGAACCAACGGAAACGGAATCAAAAGAGGAGATCGACCTCTTTATTGAAGCAATGAAATCCATTTGCCGGGAAGCTTCTGAAAACCCCGGATTGCTTCACGAGGCACCCCTGAAATGCAAGGTTCGCCGTCTCGACGAAACGATGGCGGCGCGACACCCGTGCCTCGCGGGTTAGGATGTGTGCATAAAGGAGGACAATCAATGGAATCAAGAAAAAGAGCATGGAAGCGACCTCCCCGGGCCTGGTCGGTCCTGCTGTGTCTCTTGGGCGGAATCCTTCTGTGCACGGGATGCGGCCACGAAAAAGCGGCCCTTGACACGTCCAAGTATTTCACCGGGACCGCCTTTACGAACAGCATCGGCATGGAATTTCTCCTCATCCCCCCGGGAACGTTTCTCATGGGAAGCCCTCCAGGCGAAAAAGGAAGAGATGTCAACGAGCTGCAGCACGCGGTCACCATTGAAAAACCCTTCTTTCTCCAGACGACCGAGGTAACCCAGGAACAATGGAAGGCGGTTATGGGGACCGTGCCGTTCTATTACAAGCACTGCGGTCCTCACTGTCCGGTGGAGAGCGTGACCTGGTATGAAGCCGTCGATTTTGTCAGAAAGCTCAACAGCATGGAAAAGACAAAAAAATATCGTCTTCCCACCGAGGCCGAATGGGAATACGCCTGCCGTGCCGGAACGACGTCACCTTTCAATACCGGCTCCTGTATCACCGCCGCGCAGGCGAACTTCGATGGAAACCGGCCCTACCCCGGCTGTGAAGGCGGCATTTACATGGATGCCCCCATGCCTGCCGGAAGCTTCCCCCCGAATCCCTGGGGACTCTTCGACATGCATGGAAATGTCTGGGAATGGTGTAGCGAAAGCCGGCATGGAGTCGCGGAGGAATCAACAGCCCCTGTCGCAGGCCCCGCATCAAAGGAATACAGGACACATCGCGGTGGTTCCTGGTATAACGATGCTACTCATCTCCGCTCGGCAAGCAGAACCAGGCTGTATCCGATGTACAAATTCCGGTTCGGCGGGTTCCGGGTCGCCGCGGACACGGCATCCTGACGGCACTGACAGAACTGCCGCTCACGCGGGTATAAACGATTCCTCCCGAATCTGAACAAGCATGACGGCTTCCACGGGGCACACGCCTGTGCAGAGGCCGCATCCGATACAGAGGTCTTCGTCGACCACGGCGCAATCACCGTCATCGTCAAGCGCCAGGGCTTCAACAGGACAGATATCTATACAGGAACCACAGGCCGTGCAGAATTCCGTCTCCACGGAGGCACGGTATCTGCTCGGGGCCACGATCCCTCTCGTCGCGGGATTTTTCAGATAGGGAAGCGCTTCACAGCAGCACTCACAGCAATTACACAGGACCGTTCCGACCCCTGATTTATTTTCAGTGGTGTGAACCAGGCCCGCCTCTTCGCATTCCTTCAGTATCCGCTTGGCTTCATCAACACTTATCTTCCGGCCCGTCCCGCGCCTGATCGCGTAATCGGCCCCCTTGTTGAGCTGCAGGCAGACTTCCAGAGGCTTGTCACACTTCTTCATTATAAGCCGGCAGGTGCAGTTCGTAACAGCGATATTGTCCGCTTTCTCAACGATGGCCGCTGCATCCTCATAGGGAAGTACCTTGCTTTTCGCTTCGATTCCTTCGTTTATGGGGATGACCCGGAAAAAAGCCGGATAGTTGATCGCGGTCAGCATCTCCGGTATCTGGGGGAATTCCTCTTCCATATACCTGATCCAGAGGTCGATCATTTTCTCCGGAGCCTCTTTCCAGAGGATCGTGGCATCATGAAACTGTATGATATGGCGGGGCATCCGGTAAACGGTCTTCTCTTCCTTGGTGTAATCAAATACGACCCCCTTGAGGAACAATTCGTTCAGTATCCTGTTCATGTCTTCCGGTGACCGTCCGAACCGCTGTGCCAGGTCTTCGGCCGTGGCGGGCATTGCGTCCAGAATTGCCGCCTCCTCTTCTGAACAGATATGCCGCCATATTTCCGGTATGAGCACAGAATTTTCCATGCCTATCTTCTTTGCCAACTGCCGGTAGATATCGGTATCACTCATGGTATCCTCCTCAACAATATTCAGTTCAGCCGGTGTCACCTTCCTATACTACAGAATCTCCTTACATTGAAGAACTGATTACCGGTTCTTTTTACCGCCGACGACACCGCTCCTTGACAAAACACAGAGGGTGATTATCTTATGGTCAAGGACAATTAAAGCAATATAATTAGTTAGTTGTAGAAAAATATATGAAAGGAGGGTGTAGCAATGTTGTTCTCCGACGTAAGAAAATTCAACAGCATGTTTGACCCCTGGCACGATCTTGATCACCTGCACAGGGAGATGAACCGCCTCTTTTCGGGCCGAAGCCTTCCTTTCTCCAGAGAATATCCTGCGATAAACATCTGGGGAGGGGATGAGGACGTGATCGTGACCTCTGAAATTCCCGGCATCAACCCGGAAAATATCGACATATCCGTCGAAGGCGATGTTCTCACCATCAGCGGCTCACGGACGATGCAAGACCTGAAGAAGGGAGAAAAGTACCATCGTCAGGAACGTGAGCACGGAACGTTCAAAAGAAAGGTACGGCTTTCCTTCAGGATCGATCCGAACAGGGTCGCCGCCCGCTATGAACGGGGTGTTCTAAGCATAACGCTTCCCGGTCTCGAAGCGGATAAACCCAAAAAGATCTCCATCAAAACGGAGTAAGGGGAGGTGTTGATCATGGCATACAAGACAAAAGATATAAAAACGGAAGTAGTACCGTCAACGGTCGATACGGAGCCGACCCGGGACCGGAAGGTATATATCCCCCGGGTGGACATACTGGAAACAGCGGACGGCATCACGCTGTGCGCCGATATGCCCGGTGTCAGTGAAAACACTGTCGATATCACGCTTGAGAAGGGGGTCCTGACCATACAGGGAACGGTTGAACCGGACCGTTATGAAAAGCACCGGATCACCTATGCCGAATACGATATCGGCGATTTCCGTCGTTCCTTCTCCATATCTGATATCATCGACCAGGAAAAAATAGAGGCGTCCATGAAAGACGGTGTTCTATGGCTCACCCTGCCGAAAGCTGAGCCGGCAAAACCCAAAAAGATCGATGTAAAACCTTCATAAGGAAAGGAGGGATTTAAAATGACAATACGAGATATTGTATCAAGAAACAAAGCGCGAAGGAACCTTCCGGCCCGGCGTGAGGAAGACCATCCTTTCTTCTCGCTGCAGCGCCAGATGAACGATCTCTTTGATTCCTTCTTTCACAACTTCGATGTCGCCCCCCTAAGGGAATTCGGTGAGTGGTACGGTGATTTCTCGCCGAGCATAGACATCAAGGAAAGCAGCAAGGAGATCACCGTTCACGCGGAACTCCCCGGAATGGATGAGAAAGACATTGAGGTGCTCCTGGCGGGCAATACACTGACCCTGAAGGGTGAGAAGAAGGAAGAGAAGGAAGAGAAGAACGAAAGCTCCTGGCATGTTGAGCGTCGCTACGGTTCATTCAGCCGTGTGATCCCGTTGCCGGAAGAAGTTGATACGGAAAAGGTGAAAGCCACCTTCAAGAAAGGCGTCCTGCAGATCCGCCTTCCGAAAACGAAGGAAGCCATTGTTGAAGGAAAGAAGATTTCCATCAAGACCGAATAACGGATCAGGTTCCTTTTCACAACGATCATGACCGAGGCGGTCAGGGGCACTCTGTCCTTGACCGCCTTTTTTATAGAGCTGTCATACACATTTTCTTGACTTCATCCTGTTTTCCATCTATTGAGTCCGGTATACTTGAGGGGTATAATCCAATCAGTTGTCTGAATTCCAGCCGGTTGTCATCCCCTGACAGGAGAAAAACATGTTTGTCGACCTAGACTATCTGAACAGGATCAAAATATCGGCCGTCCCCAATTTCCAGAAAGTCATCGGCCACCTCGTCCTGACACCCAATTATCACCTCTTTTCAAAGGTGGATATCCGAATCGACGGTGTCGAACATATCCCGAAGGACGAGAACGTCATTTTAGCCATGAACCACACGGATCGGTTCAATTACTGGCCGCTCCAGTATAAGTTATGGAAACTCAAGGAATATCCCTACACAACGGTCTGGGTTAAGGGAAAATACTACCGGAACGCCGTTCTGGCAAAGATGCTTGACTGGTGCAACCTCATACCCGTTCCCTCCATGAAATACCTCATCGAAGAAATGTTCGAGAAAAAGGTGGGGCGGCGGCTGAAAGAAGATGAATACCGTGCCATCAAGGACCTCGTGGACGGCAGGATCGAAGCGCTCGGTGCGGCTTCCAACAGGGGACTGGAGCTGGCCGCGCAGATCCATGACGACTTCATGGAATTTATCAGGCATTATTACGCCTCCGTCATGGACCGTGTTGCGGAACTGAGCATCACGGCCATTGTCGAAAAGAAGCTCAATGTCATCATCTTCCCCGAAGGGACCCGGTCGACCACCCTCGGCGAGGGTAAGACCGGTATGGCGCAGCTTGCGGCGGGAACGAAAACAACCATCGTCCCCATCGGCTGCAATAATTCCGACGCACTCTATCCCGGAAGCTCCCCCTTCGCGAAGAGCGGGCAGGTCATCTATCGCGTCGGCGAACCGCTTTCCTTCGACGGGGCGTTGCGTGACTTGCGAATAGATGAAGATTTTAAGATCTTTTCAGCGGAATCACGGGAAAAATACGAGGACGTATTCAATGAAATAACCAGGATCGCAATGGAGCGCATCAACGCGCTGGTCGACGAGCGATACCGGCTCACGCTTCCCGCATAATGTTCAACCAGCCCGTGACACGCCCCGAAAGAGGTTGATCCCGTCCATTTTCTGATGAAAATCCGGAGGAGCACGACACGGGTACCGCGAAAGGAGGAGGGATGAAAGAAAAGGTCGTTTCCGCGGCGCAGGCGGCACAAATGGTTGAGTCTGGCACGCATCTCGGCGTTGGTTCCGGTATGGACATGAACCCCATGCCCGTAGTGCGTGAGATCATAAAAAAAGGGGTTACCGATCTTGCCCTCACCTCGGTTCTGACCGGCGGCTATGTGGCGGACCTGCTGATCGGCGCCGGTTGTGTCGCTTCCGCCCAGTTTCCCCAGATAGTCATGGACGAGTTCGGCCTGGCGCCGCAATTCAGGAAATACTCGGAATCGGGAAGGCTCTTGAACCTTGAGACCATGTGACCGGCCATACTCCTGGCGCTCCAGGCTGGAGCCAACGGCATTCCCTTTACCCCCGTGGTGGGATTCCTCAACAGCGACTATATGACCATTCGGAAGGATTTCAAGCTCGTGAAAGACCCCTACAGCGGCGTTGAGTACGTTACGGTCCCCGCGCTCATCCCCGACGTGGCCGTCATCCATGCCTTTCAGGGGGATCCGTACGGGGCCGTCATAACGGACAGCTTCAGGAACGACCGTCTCATTGCCATGGCAGCACGGAAGACCATCGCCGTCGTCGAAGAACTGGTGGACCCCGACGACCTTCTGCCCGGCAGACACGGAGTATACGTGTCCGCCGCCCACATTGACGCCGTCGTCGTCGCTCCGCAGGGGGCTCACCCGACGGCATGCCGAGGCCATTACAGTATTGATTCGGCCCATATCATCCGTTACATGGAGGCCGCCAAAAATGACGATTCCTACCGGGCCTACCTGGAGAAATACATCACCGGACCTGAAAACCATGAAGCCTACCTGGAGGTTGTGAAGGGAGACGCGATATGAGCGAACAAGCGGTACACCCCTTTGAACAAATGATCGTCGTCCTGTCCCGGCTGGTGCGGGACGGGGAGATCGCCGCCGTGGGAACGCTCTCTCCCCTGCCGGCGGCGGCGCTGTACCTGGCGCAACTGCGCCACGCCCCGAACATTGAACCTCTTGTTTACGGCGACCCGGACATGCGGATCACCGACGGCCTTCACGAGTTCTTCGGCCTTGCCCAGCGGGGCCTGATAGACCTCTTCTTTCTCAGCGGCATACAGATAGACCAGCAGGGCAACTTCAACCTCTCCGTCATCGGTGATTACCACCGGCCGAAGCTTCGCCTGCCCGGAGGGGCCGGGTCGAACATGATGATCATGATGGCGAAGCGGACCATTTTCTTCACCATCACCCATACGAAGAAACTTTTCGTGCCCCGCGTCGACTTCGTGAATGGCTCGGCCCGAGATGACAGCATCCCCTGGCGCCGGGGCGTCTTTTCACACTGCGTCACCCCCCTGGCGCTGCTCCGTTTCGATGAAAGCAAGGGACGGCTCATCCTCGACGCGACATACCCAGGCATCGGCATCGAAACCGTCGCCGGGAACACGGGCTTCGACCTCGATACGGCAGGACGGACGATCCCGGAGATCGACCCAATCACAGAAGAGGAACTGTCACTCCTCCGGGGAACGGTACTGGAAAGACTGAGACGGGTCTACCCCCTCTTTTGCGATATGATATGGCCGTAAAGGATTGATTTTCCTCCGGCCACCATATTGTGCTTGATCCATCCGGTTTTTCTCCGGATAGTGAGTATCTCGTATACCCATTTCACACCCACTAAAATCATCCTTGCGCAAACGCGCCTTACATGATTTTCTCGACTGGCACTATCCCTTAGATTTTATTGCGCAGGAAAAGTAGATGAAGGTATGTATCATCGATGATTCGCAGGCATGCCGCGAAGGAGTTTCAGCAATGCTGTCGTCCTTTCCGGACGTGGAGATCATTTGTCTTTCAAGCACCGACGGCGACGCCATCGAGATGGTACGCCGGGAGTCCCCGGCTGCGATAATCCTCGATTCCGAACTGGACGGATTTGACTGCGTGGAAGCGGTCCGGGCGATCAAGGAATTAAAGCCGTCACCAGCAGTTATTGTGCTCTGCAATCATCCCAATCCGCATTTCAGAAAACTGGAAAGGACCTTCATGCAGTCCGGGGCCGACCACTTTCTCGACAAACTGCTGGAAATGGACCGGGTCCCCGAACTGATGGAGCGTGTGCTGAAAGGATAGAAACATCATATCCGGCAGCCCACGGCGTAAGCATCGGATACGGCCTCGGCGACCTGGCCCGGTTCCCGGCATGAACCTGTCGAATAATATTCAATGCCCGCGCGTTCCAGCACGCCGGTCAGTTCATTCACGGGAGCAAGTCCCACGGCGACAACGACGGTATCCGCCGGTATGTCCCGTTTTTCTCCCTGCCGGTCCTCAACGGTAATGAATCCTTCTCCGATGCTCACCGCCTTCGTGGATGTGTGAATGGCTACCTTCTTTTTGATCCGGGACAGCATTCCCCAGCGGACCGCAAAACCGACGTCGCCGGCGACGGTTTCCATCATTTCCACGAGTGTGACCCGTTTCCCCCGATCCGCGAGAAACTCGGCGGTTTCCACGCCGATCATGCCTCCCCCGACGACAATGACCTCCGTGCCGACCTCGACACTCTCACGGAGCACTTCGACGGCGGTCACCACGGCATCTCTCTCGATCCCGGGGATGGGAAGCATCTGCTCCTCGGCCCCCGCGGCGAGAATGACCACATCAGGTTTTATCTCCTGTAACAGTTCCTCCGTAAAGGTCTCACCGAGCCTCACCTTCACGGGGAGCAGTTCCATCTGGCAGGTATAGTAATCAATGATGTTCTGCAGCTCTTCCTTGAAGGGAGGCTTGCAGGCCAGGGTGAGCATGCCGCCCAGGGCGGTTTCACCTTCGAATAACGTCACGTCGTGACCGCGCAGCGCAGCGACCCGCGCTGCCTCCATACCGGACGGCCCTCCGCCGACGACGACGACCCGTTTCTTCACGCCCGCCGTGCCGATCGGGTTTCCTTCGCGCCCCAATTCGGGATTCAGCGCGCAGGTGAGCGAGACATTCTTCTCGCCGAGCATGGCCCGCATGATCTGGTCGAAACAGTGGCAGCAGGCCGTACACTTTCGTATTTCACGGCACCGGCCCTCCTCGGCCTTTACAGCGAATTCGGGATCACAGAGCAGCGCCCGGGCAAGGCCGATCAGGTCCGCGTCACCCTTTCTCAGGATATCGGCAGCCACAAAGGGGTCGTTGATCCTTCCCACGGTTGCCACGGGAACGTTCACGACATCCTTGACGGCCGCCGCCAGATGGGAAAACGCGCCCCGCGGCACGAAGTGGGGAAGCATGGGACGCGGCGCTTCATGCCAGCCCGCCCATATGTGCAGACGGTCGGCACCCGCCCGCACAAGCTCGGGGGCGACGAGCAGTGAATCCTCCAGGGTCCTTCCACCCTTCATGCCGTCTTCGCCGTCGAACTTGACGGAAATGTTGAAGTCCTTCCCGGTCAGCCGTCGTATCTCCCGTATTATGGACAGAAGGAACAGGGCTCGTTGCATTGTGTCCCCACCGTACTTGTCCTCTCGCTGATTGGTGAGGGGGGACAGGAACTGACTGATGAGGTAGCCGGAACACCCGCAAAGCTCTATCCCGTCAAATCCCGCGTCCCGGGCGCGACGGGCCGCTTGGGCAAAGGCATGGACAAGGCCGTCTGCTTCTTCAGTGCTCAGTTCGCGGGGGACCTCTCCGCTGTAACGTGACGGAACCGGTGACGGGGCAACCGGCTGACAGCCGAGCAGATGTCCGAAGGAATAACGCCCGGCATGGTTCAACTGTGCGACGATCCTGGCACCCGTCCGCTGAACGGCCTTGACCACCGGCTCAAAGATGCCGATATCGTCATCTTCATAGAGGTGCGGTTCCCCGGCCACACCGACACCACCGCCGGGGTCCACACAGATCTCTCCCGTCGTTATCAGGGCCACCCCTCCGAGTGCCCGGGCGACAAGGTAGTCGTTGAACTGCACGGGATCAATGAACGTCGTTCCCATGGGGGCCATAAAGAGCCGGTTCTTCAGGACCATGTTCGGCATGACAAGAGGTTCAAAAAGAATATCCAGGCGCGCGTCTCTCATCGCATCCTCCTTCAAAATGAACTGGAACGGGACACAGTGTATGTGCACGAAAGCGGTCTATTTCCCCTTTGCGTCCTTATAAATGTCTTTATAGGTGACCCGCAACACCTTTCTGAGTATCTTTCCCGTCGGGCTGACGGGAAGGTCGGCGGCCCCGATGAGGATGAACTTCTTGGGGATCTTGTACTTCGCCAGGTGCTTCAGCGAATATTCCATGAGTTCCTCTTCCGTCAGATCCGGCGACGCGGGAATGACCACGGCCGTCACCCCCTCTATCCAGTACGGATGATGTACGCCGAAGACGGCGCTGACCTGCACGCCGGGGTGCGAGTTGAGCACTTCCTCCACCTCAAGACATGAAACGTTCTCTCCCCCTGTTTTGACCATGTCCTTTACGCGGTCGACGAAATAGTAGTTGCCGTCTTCGCCCAGATAGCCGACGTCACCGGTATGATGCCATCCGTTCCTGAAGGTTTCCGCCGTTTTTTCCTCATCCTTGTAGTACCCCGACATGACCGAGGGTGACCGAAGAACGATCTCGCCGATATCGCCCTGCGGCACTTCCTGGTCCTGGTAGTCGACGATCCGTATTTCCGTGTCCAGGCAGGGTTTCCCGATAATGTTCCCTGAAGAGGGCATTTTTTTATCTCTCATCCAGAAGAAGGTTCCGGTAATGTTGATCTCCGTCTGGCTCCAGTGACCACCGAATATGGCATTGGGACACAGTTCCGTCCAACGCTTCAGTGCATCGAGCGGCATATTTCCGCCGAACCATACACACTTCCGGAGTGACGTCAGGTCATACTGGTCCAGGGGCATTCCCAGCAATCCCGTGTACAGGGTCGGCGGCCACACAAGACCCGTGACCTTTTCCTTCTGGATCAGCTCCATCGATTCCACGGGATCGATCCCGTAGGTGGCGATACAGAGGGCACCCGCCTTGGCGGCGGCCACGAATATGGAAGAAGCGCCGATGTGAAAAAGCGGAATGTTCATCAGAAAGATGTCGCTCTCCTCGATCCACGCACCGGAGGTGGTGAGAAAATTGGCCGTCTGGGAGAAGTAGTTGCTGTTCGTGATAAGCCCTCCCTTCGGGGCAGCCGTCGTTCCACTGGTATAAATTATGGACGCCGGGTCTTCATTCTCAATGATCATGTCCGGTTCATCATCGGGATAGTGCTCCGCAAAAAGTTCGTCCACATCCATCCACCCATCGGGAATATCAACGCCCGCGAGATTGATGAGCCCGAACTTTTCCACCGTCTTCAGCTCTCCCGCCACTGCCTGGACCGGCTCGAGAAAGGCGGTCTCGACAAAGAACGCCTTCGCCTCACAGTGATTGATCTGGTAGACGATCTCTCCCCCCCGGAGAAGGTAATTGACCGGCGCATACCAGATGCCGGACTTGAAACAGGCCCACATGAGCGTCGCCATCTGCAAGCAATTCTGGGACATGATCGCAAGGGCGTCCCCTTTTCGAAGTCCCAGCTCGTGCAGCGCATGAACGGTACGGTTGACGATCGCATTATATTCCGCGTAGGTGAATCGTTTATCCCGGAACATGAAAACCTGTCGCTGCGGCGACCGCTTCGCTGTTCTTTTTAAAAAATCCCCCACCGCCTGTCGGCGCATCAGATTCAGTTGCAGTTTTTCCTGATCATTCATGGTTCCCTCCTTTTCCGCATATTACGTAATATTCTCCGCTTCACATAAGGAACGCCTGCAGTTGCCCCCTCAAAGCCCCAGTTCCTCCGCCACGCGAGCACGATGAAGATCGGCGCCGCCGAACTTCAGGTCGCCCGTCATGGAGCGCTCGTGATAGAGGTACATGTCATGTTCTTTCGTAAACCCGATACCCCCGAATATCTGATGGCCGAGGATCGTCACGCGCCGGTAGGCCTCGCCCACGCGCGCTTTCGCCATCGCGGCGTCCATGGAGGCGTCCCTGCCCTCGCTGATCTTCCAGGCCGCTTTCAGGAAAAGGTACCGGGAGCCGCTTATATCGGCCAGCATGTTGGCAAAATGGTGCTGGATCGCCTGAAAACTCCCGATGGGACGGTTGAACTGGGTCCGTTCCCGCGCGTATTCGAGGCTCATGTCCATGACCGCCTGAGCGCCGCCGATCATCTCGGCACAGAGAATGACCGTCGCTTTCCGGTGGATGTCTTCGATGATCGGCCAGGCCCGGTCCGGTTCGCCCAGGATGCGCTCCTTCTTGACCGGGACACCGTTGAACACGACCTCGAACTGCCGGTCTCCCGCCAGGGTTTGCAGGGGGGTGATGGTGATCCCCGGTGCATCCTTTTCAACGATAAAAAGGGTGATTTCCTCTTCATCAGCGCCCGTCCGTGCCGCACACAGCAGGAGATCGGCCCGGTCCGCGTCGGGCACGAAAAGCTTGGTGCCGTCGATGACGAACCCGTCACCCGCGGTCGAGGCTTTCGCGGTGATCGAAGATGCCCGGCGGTACGCGCCCGGTTCATCAACCGCCAGGGTCATGATGCGCTCGCCCCCGGCGATCTTCGGCAGTATATCCTCCTTCTGTTCCGGGGTACCCCAGGCCATGACCGGCAGCGCTCCCAGCACGACCGTTGTGAAGAGCGGGCCCGGACAGATGTGGTAGCCGATCTCCTCAAAAAGGATCGCCAGGTCCAGAAAGGACCCACCGCTTCCCCCGTATTCGCCGGGGATGATCAGGCCCGTCCATCCAAGGTCCGTCATTTTCCGCCACAGTTCCGGCGGGAATTCCTTCCCCTCTTCGAGTGTTCTCACCAGGTCCCGGGGGCACTCCCTGGACAGGAAATTCCTTGCCGACTCCTTGAGCAGCTTCTGTTCTTCCGTCAAATCAAAATTCATCATGTCACCTCCGGTTTCACTATCGCCGTTCCCGGGATCATTTTCTCGGCAGTCCCAGCCCGCGGGTTGCGATGATCCCCCGCTGCACCTCGGACGTACCCGCGCCGATGGGGCCGGACACGGAGTCCATGTATCCGAGGTTCACCAATCCTCGCAGGGGAGCCCATTTCGATCCCCGCTTCAACTGCCCGGCGGGTCCCAGTATTTCCATGGCAACACCCGCCAGGGTCCGGCTGAGCTCCGTACCGAAAAGTTTCAGCATCGATGATTCGAGGTCCGGTATCGTACCCTGATCCATCAACCAGGCCGTGCGCCAGTAAAAGCCGGATACCACCTCTATCTCTATGGCCATCGAGGCAAGCTTGTTGCGTACCAGCGCATCATCGGCAAGAAGCCGCCCGTTGCTCTTCGTTTCCTTCACGTATGCCACCAGTTCATCGAGGATCCGCCTGAACGCGCCAACACCGACGAACAGCCGCTCATACTGGAGGGCAAGCATCACGGAGTAGAAACCCTGGTTCACGTTCCCGACGACGTTCTTCTTGGGGACCCTGACGTCATCGAAGAACACTTCATTGAAGGAATGTATCCCGCAGATGTTTTCGAGGGGACGGATCGTGATGCCCGGCGATCGATTGTCGACAAGCATGATCGTCTCGCCCCGGTATTTCGGCGCCCCCGGGTCGGTCTTCGCGAGCAGCCATGCGTAATCGGCGATGTGGGCGCCGCTGCTCCATATTTTCTGGCCGTTGACGACAAAGTCGTCTCCGTCATCGACGGCACGGGTCTTTATGGAAGCAAGGTCCGAACCGGCGTTGGGTTCACTGTAACCAAGCCAGAAGCGCAATTCGCCCCGGGCGATCCTCGGCAGCCACTCCCGTTTCATTTCATCAGAGGCGACTTTGGCGATGGTGGGGCCACCGATCGCCGTTGACACATCACCCGGCGGCGCCCGGTGGTAGCTCATGACGTCATCGAGAATGGCATGTTTTACCATGGAGTTCATGCCGCCGTACTCGCTGGGCCAACCGATGCTCAGCCACCCGCGCTTTCCCAGTTTCAAAAGCAGCTCATCGTGAAATTCCTTGAACTCTTCCTCCAGCCCGGGGAGCGTCCCGTAACCCGCCGGCCAGTAAAGGGCCTTTTCGTCCCAGTCCGGGGGAAGCTCGGCCTTCGCAAACTCCTCCACCTCGCGCCTGAACGATCGTTCTTCTTCACTGAAATCGAAGTTCATTCCATTCATCCTCCTCGTCATCGACACTATCGCAAACGGCAACCCGCAGCGGTGCTGAAACTCCTCACGAAACGCGTGCTCTACTTCGTGGCAATATCATGGTACTTCTTCCGTAACTCCTTCTTCAGGATCTTTCCCGTCGGGTTCCGGGGAAAGTCCTCAACGACCAGTACGTATTTTGGGACCTTGAAGCGGGGCAACTTTTCCTTGCAGTAGGTTATAAGCTCATCTTCCGTGATGGTCTCTCCCGGCCGGGGAATGACGGCCACGGTCAGGGCCTCCATCCAGTCCGGATGGGGAACGCCGAAAGCGGCGCACTCCGCCACCTTCGGATAGGTACTGACGATGAATTCAATGCCCGCCGAGGGGATATTTTCTCCGCCGCTCTTGACCATGTCCTTCAGGCGGTCCACGAAGAATACTTCTCCCTCTTCATTGATCCTCCCCACATCGCCTGAATGAAACCATCCGCCGGCGAAGACCTCCCGGTTCTTTTCATCGTTCCGGTAGTATCCCTTCAGGACGGCGGGGCCCCTGAAGACCATTTCACCCTCTTCGCCCGCGGGGACCTCATTGTTGTTGATATCCACGATCTTCATCTCCAGCGCGGGCGCCGGCCGGCCGACCCAGTTCATGTTCCCCTCCGGGATCTCATCAACGTCCCTGAAATTGCCGGCCGTTCCCAGCGCGGTCAGTTCACTGGACGCGTAGAGCGAAGCCCACTCGATATGGGGCGCGGTCCTGTTCCAGTCCACGATCATCTGTTTCGGGATCGTGGCACCGAAGGACACGCATTTCCGCAATGATAGAGCTGCCGTTTCTATCTCCGGCACCTGGAGGAGACGGGTGTACAACGTCGGGGGGAGCACCGTGTAGGTGGCCTGATACGTCTTTATAAGGTCGGCGATACCGGCGGCATCAGGCATATAGAGAAGTACCACCGTTCCGCCCAGCATGAGGGCGAAGGTCGCCACGGCGATACCTCCCGTGTAGAACAGGGGCAGCGCCTGAAGGCCGGTGTCGCTTTCCCTGACATCAAGATACCGTGCCGCCTGCACGGCTGAAGCGGCGGCAAAATAGTTACCGTGGGTCAGCATGACGCCTTTCGGCAGCGCCTCGGTCCCGCTGGTGTAGGTAACGGTCGCCACATCATCGATATCTATCTCAATCTCAGGTTCATCGTCGGGGTGATCCTTCATCAACTCCGCCATGTCGACCCACTCCGGCGGGCGCTGTGCCGCACCGGTCACCCCGATAAAGCCGAACCGGACACCGGAAAGACGCGGCAGGACATTGGCCACGCGCCCCATGAGTGTATCCTCGACAAAGAGCATCTTCGCCCCCGAGTCGGTCACGACATAGAAGACCTCGTCGTCGGTGAAGGTAACGTTCACGGGCGTGATGCACGCGCCGATCTTGGAAAGTCCGTAGATCAGAAAGAGAAATTGCGGGCAGTTGAGCGAGTAAATGGAGACCTTGTCCCCTTTTGTTATCCCCAGGGATAACAGACCATTGGCCACCCGGCAGATGATCCTGTTGAATTCATCCCACCGGTAGCGAAACACCTCACCCCCCGGCGAGGGAAAGATCAATGCGGTCTTGCTCGTAAGCCGCTTCGCGTTCCTCCTGAAGGTATCCCCCAGGGCGAAGCGCCGCATGATATGGTTCCCGGCATATGATTCCATACACGCACCTCCCTTCTGTCAGTGAACGGTGACAGCCTCATTCGCCGGCCCGAGATGTATCAAAAACGTTTCGGGCCGACGGAAAAGGGATTCAGGTAACAGGCCAACAAAAACCCGACCCTATCGCTTCTCTAAACCGGCTTGAAATAGGCTATATCGTAGATCGTACCCTCTCTCTTTCGGGCCCACACCGCCTTGACCTTCGTTCCGATACCGATCTTTTTCTCCACTTTCTTCGTGTCGGAAAGCGGAAGTCCCCCCAGGAAATGAACAAGGTCGCAATCGGCACCGTCAAGGCGGATCAATGCCATCGCATAGGGAGGTTCCTTCACCTGACCGTAGAAGCTCTTTCTGACAAGGTTCCATGATCGAACGGTACCGACCTGAGAAACCTCCACCCATTTATCCATATCTTCGAGACAATAAGGGCAGAACGCCCGCGCAGGCACAAGCACCTTGCCGCATTTTCTGCACTTCGTGCCCAGTATCTTCCGCTTTCTCAATCCGTCGAAGAATCCGGTCCAGTATTTTCCGAGAGCCCACCGATAGGGCAACGCGACATTGTTCGGAGTTGTTCGGTATTCCTTCGGCATATGTCGATCCTCCTTCTCTTCGCTCTTCTCGTCATCGATAACCGATATACCCGTAAACGATCATTTTATCGGTTTGAAATAATCTATATCGTTGATGTTTCCTTCCTTCTTTTTCCGCCACACCGCCTTGACCCGTCCTCCGAGCTTGACCCTTCTGTTCACCTTCTCGAAGTCCTTCAGGTCAAAGCCGGCGATGCGATGGAGAAATCCGGTATCACATCCGTCCAGGCGTACCTGAACCGTTATGAAGGGCGGTTCAGGTATCTGGGCGTAGAATTTCAGCGTCGCGTAGGACCATGTTTCTATTGTTCCCTCGTCCGCGACCTGGACCCATTCTTCCATTTCTTCAAAGCACCGGGGACAGAACGTACGGGGCGGCACAAAGATCCGTTTGCATTTGCTGCACCGGGTCCCCATTATCCGCTCTTCCTTCAGGTAATCGAAAAACGTGCTCCACGTGGGACCGACAGCCACCTCGTAAGGCACGAACACCTCGGTTCTGATCTCCCTGGGTTTTTCTTTCGGTTTTTCCTTTGCCATTATCCGATCCTCCTCACTCCACGGAACACTGCCGTTTGGTTCCATCTGTCATGTTTTCAGGAATCAGAGCTCAGACCCCACTATCGTAATGCCGTTGAACTGGTCTATCCCGCCCATTGCATGGGACAGGGCGAGACGTGCCCCCTCGATCTGGCGTTCACCGGCCTTGCCGGTGACCTGAAGCGCCGCCTCGGCGAGCCTGATGAGACCGGTGGCCCCGATGGGGTTGGTGCAGAGCGTTCCTCCCGAGGGGTCACAGGGGAGCTGCCCGTCTTTCAGGAATGTCCCCTTCAGCACATAGTCGGGGGCCTCTCCACGAGGGCAGAAACCGAAACATTCATAGAATATCATTTCCTGGTAGGTGAACGGATTGTACACTTCAGCGACATCCAGTTCCTTCAGCGGATCACGGATCCCTGCCTGTCGATATGCTTCCTTGGCCGCTTCCGTGGCACTGGGCCAGATCGACTTATTGCTCTCTCCATAAAAGAATTCCTCGCCCCTGAATCCCAATCCCTTGATCCATGCCGGCTTCTTGCAGATCTTCCTGGCCTTCTCCTCTGAAGCGTAAATGATAGCGCAGGCACCGTCGGACGAGGGACACACGTCAAGCAGGCGAACGGGATAGGTGATGATCATCGCGTTCTTCACCTCGTCGAGGGTGACCTTCATATGAATATGGGCGTACGGATTCTCCAGGGCATTGTCATGATTGCTCACCGATATGAGGGCGGCGGCATCCCGGGCCTTCTCTTCGGAAATGCCGAACCGGTATATCCATTCCATGGACTGCATGGTAAACACCATGGGGGCGCCGGCCGAGAAGGGTTTGGTGAACCACGGGTCCGCCACGGTCGTCATGGTCGCCTGCCCGTCACCCTCGAACATCTTCTCAGAACCCACGACAAGGATGATATCCGCCGCGCCGGATGCCACCCAGTAGAACCCGCAATGGGCGATCGACTGGCCGGTGCTGCCACAGGTCTCCGCCTTCAGGACCGGTTTCCCGACGGACCCCAGGGCCTCGGCAAAATACAGATGTGTATCGGAGACTCCCTCCATCATCGACGGCATGGTCCCCGAGACGACGCCTTCGATATCACGCAGCGATATGCCGGCATCATTCAGGGCGGCCACGACAGCCTCCCTCACCAGCTCGGGATAACTCACATCATTCCGTCTCCCGTGCTTCGTCTGTCCCGTTCCGATAATCGCAACAGCTCTTCCCATGTCTCTTCACCTCCTAACCTTCCAGGATCGCCACGGAATGGCACTGACCGGCAAACCCATGCGTCCCGTGAGCCAGGGCCTTCTTCACCTTCTTATCCACCTGGTGCTCACCGGCATCTCCCCGTATCTGCAGGGTGGCTTCAATGATGCGGTACAGACCCCTGGACACATAGGGGTTCATCGCAAGGACACCACCCGATGGATTGACCGGAAGGGCGCCGTCCATCCGGGTAAGACCGCTGTCGATCAGCCTGCCGCCCTTGCCTTCTCCGCAGAACCGGAGTTTTTCGCACCAGAGCAGTTCCTGGAACGCATAGGGCTCACAGATCTCGGCAACATCGATCTCTTTCCGGGGATTTTTGATCCCGGCCATCTTGTAGGCCTTTGAAGCCGCCGCGGGCAACTGCCCGTTGAGCAGGTCCCGGTCACCGGGATTGAAGTGGTCCATGGAACAACCGTATCCCGACAGCCAGACAGGCTTTTCGCAGAGTTTCTTCGCCCTTTTCTCCGACGCCAGGAGCACCGAGGCGACGCCGTCAGACTTCGGCGCACACATCAGTGCCCTGAGGGGGTCGCAGACCACCTCGGAAGCAAGCACATCGTCGACGCTGACCCGCTTCTTGACATGCGCGTAGGGATTATAGAGAGCGTTGCCCAGGTTCTTCTCCACGACACGAGCGCACTGTTCTTCCGTAATGCCGTAACGCTCCATGTACTGTCGCATCTGAAATGCCGCCGCCGCCGTTTCGTTCATGCCGACGGGCCGCAGGTAGAACGGATCGGCGAAAAAACCGGTCAGCGTATCATAGTCCGGATTCTCCGATCCTTTGATGATCGCCGTGACGAGCAGTGTGTCGAAGAAACCGGACATTACCCGCATGCACCCGTAAATAAAGGCGAACATGGAATCTTCTGCCCGTGTTCCTTCGATCATGAAGGCGCCGGCGCCATCCCAGTCAAGGGAATTCGCACAGGAAAAACCGCTGTGAAAAATATCCGATGATCCGATGACGACGCAGTCCACCTCCTCGCGTTTCATCCCGGCCCGATCCAGTAGCTCCTTGTTCACCCGGTACGTGAAGTCCATCAGGTTGTCCCTCGATTCGACACCCGGACTCTGTGCCACCTGAGTGATCGCAACTCTTCGCATAGGCCACCTCCTTGTTTATCTGTCTCCTTGTTTTTTTTACGGGTGGATCTTGTTCCCCGTTACCATTCAATATTGTGAAGGCTCAGCCGAGATCCCCAGCATTTCCCGCGCCTGCTGCGGCGTGGCGATCTCCCTGTTCATCTCCTTCGCAATCCTGACGATCCGGGCGACGGCTTCGGCGTTGTTCTTCATCTTCCGTCCCCGCGCGTAGTACACGTTATCCTCCATCCCGACCCGCACGTGACCGCCCAGCAGGATGGACATGACATTCAGGGGAACCTGGTAATGGCCCACGCCGATAACGAAAAACACCGATTGCGGCGGCAGTTCGCTGATAAGTGAAAGCAGGTTCGCCGGCGTCGGAAAGGAGCCGGTCTGAAATCCCATGACGAACTGGATGTCATAGGGCGGATCGATCAATCCCTCCATCATCAGGTCCTGAAAAACCCAGAACATGCCCGGATGGTACAGTTCCATTTCCGGCTTGATCCCCTTTTCCTTCATGGTCTTGGCGTACATCTCGATGTCCCCATAGCTTGCCGGGATGCATCGGTCAAAAACCAGGGCGGGGCGCGGATGCAGCAGGGGCTCCGCTCTCTCGCGCAGGGGTACCTTCAGGACAAAGGGTCCCAGGTTCAGCGAGCACATCTCCGGGTTCGCGTAGATGCTCGCCATGCGCTGCTCGATGGTCAGTTCGGGACCGCCGCCCGTCGTGTTGTTGATGATGATGTCGGGGCATTTGGCGCGTATGAGGGCGTTTATCTTCAGGTAATCTTCGGACCGGCTCGACGTCAGCCACCAGGTGTCCGGATTCCTCGCATGGACGTGCACAATGCTCGCCCCCGCCTTGTATGCCTCGTAGGTCTGTTCCGCCTGTTCCTCGGGTGTCTCAGGAAGATTTTCATTGTATTCCTTCCCGTGAACCCCGCCCGTGATCGCACAGGAAATGATCAGCGGCGGTAATCCCGTCCTGGTCTTCTCCATCCAGGCATAGGGATCCCGGTAGTCCCAGATATACTCCTCCAGTTTCATGGCACTTCCCTCCTTTGAGTTGATTCATGACCGGCATGGGTCGAGCCCACACCGCCGGTTACGATATAACTTTTCCAGAACATATTTTTTCATGCGCCATCAGGCGGCACATGAATTTTTTCAATTCTGAAACCGGTGATTCAACTGTAATTCGTGAAGCAGTGAAACGGTGAGACATCCCTCGTAAGAGGAGAAAAGGGGCAGATTTTTTAAATTGACAAAGTATATCAGCGCAGAAAGAGTATCCGAAGCCCGTTGTTCAGTATCTTTTGAATGTGGAATGCACGGAGGGTACCATGAGAAGAAGCGCCGTGCAACCGTAAAGTGACCGGGAATGCATTGCAAGTCAAAAGAAATGCGGTTTTACGGATAATGGAATAACGACTCGCTACGTTGACCGATACTCTGAGGATGCCTTCAAAGATCATTTTACAAACCTTATTTCAGAAATAAAAAATGGCGGAATTCCGCCGTAACATGTGGTACAAACATTCGGGCTGGTCGAATGGGGAGGAACACAGGATATGGATATCAACAAAGACCTTCTCGCTCCCTGTGGGCTGTACTGCGGGGTCTGTGGCGTATATATAGCCACAAAGGACAACAACACGCGCTTCAAGGAACTCCTTCTCGACATGTACCAGCGGAGCATGTCCGGTCTGGACCAGTGCACCATACGGGATGTCGAGTGTGAGGGATGCCTCTCCGACAGGAAGTCGATCTTCTGTTCATACTGCACCATCCGAAACTGTGTGGCGGAAAAGGGATATGAAGGCTGTCATCAGTGCGCGGAGTTCCCCTGCAATTACATTGATACGTTCCCCATTCCCGTTGGAAAGAAGGTCATCCTGCGGGCGATTCCTTACTGGCGGGAACAGGGAACGGAAAAATGGGCACATGACGAAGAGGCCCGTTATGTGTGCCCCACATGCGGGAATCATCTCTTCCGCGGAGCCAAACGCTGTAACAAGTGCAAGACCTCCGTCGATCTCGACTGAAAACACATCAAAGTGACAGTGCTTTCCACACCAACAAAGACACCCTGCACTTCCTTCTCATGACGTTGCACCTTTGCCGTTATCCGTTCATGGAATATTGCGGGTGGTAACCGGCCACATGGGTCACAGGCAGACTTGACTCTTTTGTTTTACTCTCACCATATGATCAATTCGCGAGGGAACTTGTTCAATATATCATAGCCGCTTTCCGTTACTAAGATCATATCACCGATAGCGCCGGTAGCCTCATTCGGTATGAACACGTTGGGATGAAGTTCAAAGAGCATCCCCGGTTCAATTTGAATTGATGGTCCCGAAGCACCTTCAACGGTACTTCCTTCATCTAACTGGTATGGATAGCGAAAAACGTCTGATACAACAGGTTCGGAATAGTCAAGCCCCATGCCGTGGCCGGTTTTGAACCAGTACCATGATTTGAGGTCTTTTACGTTCGGGTAATGTCCTTTCAACGCCCTCGCCGAGGCTTTCCATACCTCATCAAGATTTACACCCGGTTTCATACATTCTAATGCTGCCTCTTCCATCTCGAAGGCAATATCAAATGCTCGTTGTTGTTCCTGGCTCGGCTGCCCGATGGTACCCGTTCGTACCGCATGTCCCCAGTGGCCTTCATACATCAAGAAAACTGCGAGCAGGATTTGGTCTCCAGGTTGAGGAACACGGACACATTCCCTTCTTATACGACGTGCGCGGTCTGCCACGGGACCTACAGCGAGAAACGTGGAGGCATGTTCGCAACCCTCGTACCTGGCTGTATGCTCTATGTCGGCTTGAAGCTGGTAGGCCATCTTGCCACTGCGCACCTCCCGCGTAAAGGTCTGAAACATGGCATCGCATATTTCAGCCGCACGGTTATGGAAGGCAATCGCAAGACTGTCCTTAATCATTCGCAATTCATCGATTATATGATCTGCCTGCACCCACGTTACGCCAGTCAAACATTGGGATAGCGCGTCATAAACGGGTACCGGTGTTTCAACTCGGCCGATATATCCGATCTTTTCATTCTCGGATACGAGAGGCCTCAGGATAGCAGCTGTTTCATGTCCGAACTTTCCTTGCGAAACCAGCCGGATATCCTTGAACCACATGGTTTCCTTGGCAAAGAGCTGAGAAGGAGGATTCGGAACCAGGAGAATGGGTTCACTTCCAACCTTTAAGACAAGAACTGAAGCTGCATACCGTGAGTCCCAATCAAGGAGATATCGTAAGTACCCATGGGTATGACTGGCAGGCCCCAGGCCGCTTCCCGTAGAGTACACAACAAGAAATTTCAAACCCTGCTGGATCAGTTTCTTTTCAACCTTTGTTATGCGCTCTTTGAGCACGGAATGCGGAATTGTCATAATTGTTGTCTCTGGAAACATACTCTTCCCCTACTTCTACCTGTGTTTTTCTCTTTCTGATATCTCCTTTTGTTTCGCAAGAAGTTGCTTCGCCTGCATATAGCTCATGCGATCTATCATCTTTCCTTCAAATGAAACAGCACCCAGTCCCTGTTTCTCCGCTTCCTCAAATGCTTCGACAAGGCGCATAGAGTATGCAACCTTTTCCTCCGACGGTGAGAATGCCTGATTTACCGGCGCTATCTGGTCGGGATGGATACATTGTTTTCCGCCAAATCCGAGTCTGGACGCAATGGATACCTCATTCATGAATCGTTCGGTATCTTTGAGCGAAAGAAGATACGGCGTATCGATCGGATTAGCACCGACAGCTTTGCAGGAATTTACGATCTGCGAGCGGGCATAGAGAAGTTCACCCTGTTCCATTGAAACAGACGCAATGTCCAAACCAAGATCCCGTAAGTAATCACCGGCACCGAAAGCCACAGCATCGATCCGCGCATTTGACTTCACCACGGAATATACATTCATCACGCCACGAGCCGATTCAATAAGTGGCGCGATCTTAATACTGCCGACTTTCATACCTGAGCGGGTCTCATACTTATTAAGCATCGCATCAACACTGGTAATATCTTCATCGGTTTCCGTTTTCGCCAGAACGATCCCGTCTACTCCTTTACCAACGATCACGTTCAGGTCTTCATTTGTAAGACCCGTACCGACCGAGTTGACCCTCACGAACACTGATAGACCAGCCTCTTTAAAACTCCCGACGTGTTGTTTAATGATGTTTCTGGCCTCTTCCTTTGCCGGCAGTGGAACGGCGTCCTCAAGGTCCAGGATGACAGCATCCATCGACAAGCCTAATGCTTTATTGATGAGCTTCAAGTTATTTCCTGGAACATACAGCATTGATCTGAGTATCATCTTTCATCTCCCACATTGAAGTTTTGATTTTTGGAACTCCATTTTCCGGGAATGTTATCGAATACATCATCGGAAACTGTCGCTGTTAGTTCTTTTTGGTTTTGTTATTGTTTAATCATTTTCGTAAAAATTCGTGTGCGGTTTCAATGCCCCATGTGTGAGGGAAGCCAGAGGGCAATATCCTGAAAAAGCGCAACCAATATGAGCTGAATTGCGAGAAGAACAATAAAGGGCAATGAACCTTTTAAAATTTCCATGAACGGGACTTGCGGCAAAGCATCCCTGATCACGTATAGATTCAACCCGACCGGGGGGGTGATCAAGGCCATTTCCATATTTATTGTCATAATTATGCCGAACCAGATGGGGTTCCAACCCAATGCTATGATGATCGGGACGATAATAGGCGCTGTAATGAGAATAATTGAAACAACCTCAAGAAACATTCCCAGGAACAACAAAAGAATGTTTATCATTATCAATATCCACCATCTTGATATTTCCAGTGACGCAACGTGTTCGGTTATGGTCTGCGGGATATACGTCGCCGTGAGCAGATATCCAAAGAGCATGGCCCCCACAATAATGAACAGGATCATTGCACTGGTTGCAACAGCATCCTTCACCGCCTTGTACAATCCCCGCAAATTAAGACTCCGGTAAATACCCATGGCAATGATCAGGCTGAATACCACACTGATCGCAGCAGCTTCGGTTGGAGTTGCAATTCCTCCATAGATGGAACCGATCACTATGATCATGACGGAAACAAACGGGATCATTCCTCTTATTGCCTGCAATTTTTCCTTCCATGAGAACGTTTCCTTCTCACCCATTGTCTTGTCTCTCAGTGCCGCAAACACCTCATAGATCGAAAACATCACTACGAGCATGATACCCGGTATCACGCCCGCTATGAACAATTCACCGATGGACTCTTCAACGATAACACCGTATAGGATCAGGGGAATGCTTGGAGGGATCAGTATGCCCAGCGTGCCGCCCACAGCGACCGAACCGGCTGCAAGGCTTTGCTTATAACCTTTCTTGATCATCGAAGGCACGGACACTTTTGAAAAAATCGCTGCCGTTGCAACACTTGACCCGGAAATTGCACTGAATATACCGCAGGAAACAGTCGTTGCAACTGCCAGGCTTCCGGGAAGCCGCGCACTCCACTTGAAAACACCGTCATACAATCTCTCCGCCAATCCGCTGCCTGAAAATATGGTCCCCAGGAGCAGATATAACGGTACACAAATAAGCACAAACGGTGTGATGGCATCCCATACCGTTATGGCCGCAATCGCGAGCCCGTCTACGCCAAGAAAGAAATAAATACCTCCCAGCGACGTCGCGATGAGTGCAAAAGCGATCGGCACACCCAGTAAAATTATACCAAGTAAAACCGCAAACAAACTGATTGCTATAGAAATGGGTTCCAAAACATCTCCTTTTTGATCTGCTTGTGATCTATTCTCTATGATCTTTCAAATTACTGATGTCATCTCCTATATTAACCACGTACTGAAATGTGAGAACCAGCATACCAATAAAAAAATACAAATAGAGGAACCCGAGTGGTGCTCTCAGTGTCGTCCACGTTCGTTCCCCGGTGGTAAAGGCTTCATACCATAGATCAAAAGACAAAATGCTGAGCACGACACAGGTAAGAAATGAAATGAACGAGGTACCAATTCCCAAATACCTCCTGGGTTTCGGGGGGATGCGGTCGATCAGCAGATCGACCGCAACATGCCGTCTTTGTTTCAAGGTATAGCAAGCTCCCAAACATGCAGTGGCGGCCAGCATGAATTCCGAAACCTCCACCACCCATATTGATGGCTTGTTAAAAAAATACCGCAGGCAGACATCATATGTTGTACTCACGGCCATGAACATGATCAGCAACCCGCTGATGCTCCCGAACAACTCACTTATTCCATTCACAACCCTGGAGAACTTTACCCATCCACTATGAAGCACGATTTTTCACCCCCGTTCTGCGCGTTTAGAACGTTAGTTCCGGAAATGCATCCTTATAGAAGAAATTTCCGTCTGGAACCTCATCTCGCTTCACCGGCCATACGGCTTTTTCTGCAAGTTTTCGCCACTGTCCAAATTCCTCTTGCGTCATTTCCCGAACATTACAGCCGGCATCTTTGAACATCTTGGTCACTTTTTCATCATACGCTTTCAGGAGTTCAAGGCCTGAAACTTCACATTCAGCTGCCACTTCAAGAAATATCTTTCGCTGCGCATCGTTCAACTTCTCATTCCAGGTCTTCATACTGATGCAGATCGGCTCCATACCATAATCGATACAGGGACCGAGGGGACTCAGGTAGTGGTCGAAGACTTCATACAGTTTATACCCGGCCATGGATGGTGAGGACGTTACCACCGCTTCGAGCATGCCCCTCTGGGCTGCCGTATATATCTCGGCAGACACCATGGGAGTTATTCCGGCGTCAGCAGACGCAAACAACATTTCAGGATATCGACCATTCGCCCGCACCTTGACTCCCTTGGCATCGGCCGGCGTTGCAATATATTTCCCATTACTGGCCAAACCGACCGAATAGTGCAGCCATACGAGTGTCTTCACTCCCGCGTCATTCACCTTGCTCTCAAGCAGCTCATATCCCTTGCTCTTACGCCACGCAAAATAGGCATCATGACTTTCAAAGGCACAGACCCACTGAGAAAAGTTCAACTGCGGAACGATCCCGGCAGCATAGATGTAAGGAAGGATGCTCACGTCAACCACGCCTTTTTGCATGGCTTGAAACGCCGATTTCGCTTTTACGAGAGACTGTGCCGGGTAAAACTTAAATTGAACCGCCCCATTGGTTCTTTTTGTTATTTCGTCGGTAAACTTGAGGGTCGTTGCGATCAGGGGGTCTTCCGGATTCTGCGGCCACTGATGCGCCACTTTCAGCGTTACGACCTCTTCGGCAGCAACGGTTGTACCCTGTGTCACCAGGATCAAGCTCACTGCCATCATGAAAGCACATAATACGATCCCTACTTTTTTCATTTTGTTCTCCTCCTTGGTACTTATTGGAATTTTTGATCAGAAAACACATCGGTATAAAAATATTCTCCGTCGGGAACCTCCTTTCGTTTCACCGGCCATACCGATCTCTCGGCAAGGGTTTTCCATTCATTGAACTCTTCTTTCGTCATGACTCGAACAGCGCAACCTGCCTGCCTGAACACTTCCGCTACCTTTTTATCATATGCTTTCACCCGCTCGAGTCCGAACACCTCGCATTCCTTTGCTACCTCCAGAAACATGTTTCGTTGTTCATTGTTCAGCTTTTCGTTCCAGGTTTTCATGCTGATACAGATCGGCTCCATGCCGTAATTAATTGAAAAGCCTGGCTGTGACAGGTAATGGTCGAACACTTCATACAGACGATAGGCAGACATTGATACGGACGAGGTGATCACTGCATCGAGCATCTTTCTTTCCGCCGACTTATAGATCTCAGCGGAAACCATGGGAGTTATCCCTGCTCCCGCTTCCTTAAAAAGCATTTCCGCGTATCTGCTGTTCGCCCTGAATCTCATGCCCAGTGCATCCGCGGGGGTTGCAACATGCTTCCCATTGCTGGCCAAACCGACCGAATAGTGCAGCCACACGAGGGTCTTCACTCCCGCCTTGTTTACCTTGCTCTCCAAAAATTCATATCCCTTGCTGGTGCGCCACGCGAAATAGGCATCATGACTTTCAAAGACACAGATCCATTGTGAGAAGTTCAGCTGCGGAACGATCCCGGCGGCATAGATGTAAGGAAGGATGCTCATGTCGATCACCCCCTTCTGAAGTGCCTGAAAAGCTGACTTGGCCTTCACAAGAGATTCCGCCGGGTAAAATTTGAATTGTATCGTTCCATTGGTTCTCTTCGTGACTTCATTCGTAAATTTAAGCGCCGTTGCGATCAGGGGGTCTTCCGGATTCTGCGGCCATTGATGTGCGATTTTTAACGTTATAACCTCTTCGGTTGCCATAACCTTCCCCGGAGAGAGGCACAACATGCTCACAAGCACCAGAAGAACACTTGTTACTATGGGTATCCTTTTCATCATTACCTTCGTAATTTTCATATCGGTTAAACGCCGGCAGATCTGAGGGGAAGAACAACCACGGCATTCCCTTTTGTGGTCACGATTTCCTTTTGATTCTCCGCCCACAGTTCACAATATACAGTACCCTGCTCTTCCTCAATGTTCTTTGCAGTGACTTTCCCTTTGATATGGAGCGTATTCCCAGGTACATCGATCGCCCTGTATGAGGCGCTGACCTTTTTGAGCGTCCCGTGTTCTCCGATCCATTCCCTCATCAGCCTGTCAAAAAGCGCCAGTTTTAATGGTCCCTGTACCAGAACATCAGGATGACCCTCTGCTCTCGCGACATCC
This sequence comes from Deltaproteobacteria bacterium, assembly GCA_016933965.1. Classification (NCBI taxonomy): domain Bacteria; kingdom Pseudomonadati; phylum Myxococcota; class Myxococcia; species Deltaproteobacteria bacterium. The sequence goes on from JAFGTS010000022.1 coordinate 149,507, forward strand.
TTATCATAATGGATCGGATGAAAATTGTTACGGGCGGCCGCAAATCGAACCATCATTTCAGTCGTGATCGGCCCATAACTGATCGTCGGAAGCTCCATGCCTTCCTGAACATCTTCGTAATATATTTGTGATACCTTCATTTTCTTTTCTCCCCATGCGCTATCGCCTGATACTCGTTATCTGATGCCTCATAACTACTATACCGTCCTGGTTTATGTACTCGGTCACGGCAACGACGAAAACCATCTTCGCGTTCTTGCCTTCCTTTTCATAAACATCGATCACCGTGCTTTTTGCACGGATCGTATCTCCCACATAGATGGGATGGAGCAATTCGATCTCGTCCTTGCCCCGCACTCGATTCTTGACCGGCAGGGGGATCTTCCACGTTATCTCCCTTTCGTCACCCGAAGGTACGTTGTAATCAAAGAAGGTAACGGGCGCTAGCAGTTTGCCGTGTTTACTCTTCTTTGCGAACTCCTCATCCGTGTAAAGCGGACTGGTATCCTCGATTGCCCGGGCGAGTTTTAACAAAGCGCCTTTCTCTATTTCGAGCGGCCCTCCCAGCGGCGTTTCAGCACCGATCATCTTTTTGGCCTCAGGCCCAATTAATGTCTCGTTTCCCATTATTGCCTCCTGCATTCGTGTTATAGATCATAAGGAACATGTCTGAACCGACTGTGGCTATTTCCCCTTCCACACCGGTTTCCGTTTTTCTAAAAAGGCTTTTCGCCCCTCTTCAAAATCTTCACTATCCCATGACGCATCGCAGATATATTCCATAAAAGAATACTGACCCTGAAATATCCAGTTTCTCCATCGCATAATGGCTTCTTTCATCGTGCGAACAGCCAAGGGCCCGTTCTGACATATTCTTTCCGCTACCTCCGTTGCAGCGGAAAGCGCTTCTTCGCGATCAGACACGACCTTGTTTATCAAACCGACCTCATAGGCACGCTGAGCCGTCATCCGGTCCCCCAGGTACAGAATTTCATGAGCGATTGCCGGAGATACATGATACAGCAAGGGAAGAGCGATCTTGGTCGCATTACCGAACTTGGGTTCCGGCATGCCGAACACAGCGTCCTCGGTCGCGATCCTGATATCCGTCTCAAGGGCCAACCACATACCGCCCCCTAATGCATAGCGATGAATGGCCCCTATCACGGGTTTCGTAATGCCATACCGATTAGGGCTGCCGAGCAGTGCCGGTGATGTGTTCACAGGTGTCGGAGGTACCGGATCCTTCAGGAGCGGGTAAGAATCAAAAGCACCAAAGCCAGCAAAATCGGCACCGGTGCAAAAGGCCTTGCCCTCACCACTCAATACGGCAACCCACAGATTTTCATCATCCCTGAAATCAAGCCACACGTGAGCCAATTCATTCAACATCTCAGGACTCAGTGAGTTCATCTTTTCAGGACGGTTATAGGAAATATAGGCGATCTTATCCTTTTTTTCATACTTTATCAGGGACATCGTGTTTCCTCCTCTCCGTTACCTGACATTCGTATTTCATTGTTCGCGTCCATGGGCTTATAGAAGTTCAAGAAGCGCCCTTACAACATCTTTCGGTGTATGCATGACCTGTACACCAGCGGCATTAAAGGCTTCCATCTTTGATTCAAATGTTCCTTTTCCCTGTGTGATGATTGCGCCGGCATGACCCATCGCTTTTCCCGGAGGCGCGCTTTTTCCTCCCATGAGAGCGACTACCGGTTTTGTTCCAATTTCCTGAATGACCGATGCTGCTTTTTCCTCAGCCAAACCGCCGATTTCTCCAATTATAACAATTCCTTTTGTTTCAGGATCGTTCTCAAAAAGCGGTATCAATTTGTCAAAACTCGTACCGGGAATTCTATCCCCACCAATGCCCACCACCGTTGTTTGACCGAGACCCGCCTTGCTCAGCTCATCACATATTTCGTAAGAAAGGGACCCACTCCTGCTCATTACGCCGATCGGGCCCGGCGCATAGGCCCGCGAGGGCATGATGCCCAGCTTGCACTGCCTGGGTGTGATCAGACCGGGGGTATTCGGTCCGATCACCCAGGATCTTGTGCCATCGAGTTTCATCCTGATGTTCATCATGTCGCGTATCGGAACACCGTCGGCGATATTGACGATCACTGCAACACCAGCATCAATGGCATCGAGGATGCTCTGCGTCGCCCCGCGAGGTGGAACGAAACCGATACAGGCTTCTATATCCTGGGATATTTTTGCCTCGAGGATCGTGTCGTAGATGGGAATTCCCTCAAAATCCTGTCCGCCTTTCCCCGGAACCACACCCGCCACAATGTTCGTACCTTCCTGCAACATTAATTTCGTATGAAATGACCCTTGCTTGCCTGTTATTCCCTGAACGGCAACGCGCGTATTTTTATCTACAAGGATACTCATTGTCTTGCCTCCAGCATTCTCTTCAAACAGTTCAGCGTATCTCCCAGTTCCGAGTACACGTCATATTTTGCATCTTTTAATATTTTCTGTCCTTCCTCTGCATTCGTTCCCTGAATACGCATGATTATCGGCTTTGAGGACGCCTGTTCCATGGAATCGATAGCTTCCAGCAACGACGTGGCCACTTCGTCCATCCTGGTCAAACCGCCGAACATGTTGAGCAGAATGTAAACAACCGTTGGGTCGGAATATAAAACCTCAAGAGCCGTCTTGAAACCCTCAGGGTTGATTCCGTGGCTCATGTCGATGAAACACCGCGCTTTGCTACCTAGTTGCTGGATCAGGTCCATCGTCAGCATTGTCATGCCTGCACCTGCGCACAGCAGACCGACTTCACCATCGCCAAGATCCACATAATCAACACCTTTTTCCCGCAAGACCATTTCCTTGAACTGGCCCTTGAATGCCGCTATTTCCGGGTGACGGAACAGGGCGTTATCATCGACGTTCAACCGCCCGTCAGCAGCGATAAGCGAATTATCCCGGGTAACAACCAAAGGATTGATTTCCACCAGTGTCGCCTCACTGTCGTTGAAGACTTCATAAAGATTGAGGGCGATGGCAACGAATTGGCTCCAGACATTTCTTGGAAAATCCAGTGACTTTAGAAGACCAATAACCGCGTAGGAAGGCAATCCCCGTTTCGGATCAATGATATACTTACCCAATGCATCAGGGAAATTCTTCGCAACCTCTTCAATATCCATTCCTCCTTTCGGGCTGATCAGAAGAACGGGTAATTGGGCGTCGGGATCTATGGTAAAACTTAAAAAATACTCGTTCTGTATATTGAGTTTTTCCTCCAGAAGGATCTTTTCAACCTGTAATCCTTTGATGTGCATTCCTTTAATGGCAAGGAATGTCTCATGGGCATGTTCGATCGAATCGACAACTTTGATACCGCCGGCCTTGCCTCTTCCTCCCGTAAGCACCTGAGCTTTCAAGATCCCAAATGCATCATCACCCAGTGATGCATGTGCCTCATTTATTTCCTGCTCGTCTGATAGCAGGTATCCTTTTGGTATCGGAATTCCATGGTTCGCGAATACGGATTTTGCCTGATGCTCATACAAATTCATGGAACAGTCTCCCTTCCGGCATTGCTTTTTTAAAAATTGCCACAATTTTAGATAGAGTCGGTAGCGTGAAAAACTATTGAGCAATTGATATGCCAAATGCACTATTGAAAGGTATTTGTTTGATTTAACTGTACGTTCACAGATAATGAACTTACTATGTTGTGTTTCATTATATTCAAAATGAGACATCATGCTGTTTCAATTCTATGGACATGAAACACTTTTGGCGACCTCTAACCACTTTTGACCTGTCATGATCACAACCACGCCAGCGCAGGTAGAAACCACTTTGAAAATGAAGGAATCCCGGGCAGAAATTGAGAATTTCTCAAATAGGAGGTTAAAGAGGAATGTATCGGAATGATCGCTTTATTGTGATAGGGAAGATGTGAAAAGAAAAAAAGGAAGGATATGTATATCAGGCGAGATTATATTTTTTTAATTTCCTCCATAAGGCCGAACGGCTGACACCAATTGATTTGGCAAGCTGCCCCATGTTCATATTTTTTTCCTTTAGGAGGGACGTTAAAATTTCCGCTTCCGTTTCTTCATCTGCTGGTTTCACCCTTTTCCAGGTCCTTGTTTTCCCCTCCGTTTCTTTTGTTTCAAACTTGTCTTGTTTAACGCCATATATGATCTCCCGCAACATTGCTTTTACAACACCAAAGGACAAGGTATTTCCTTCTCCCATAAGAACTACTAATTGCGTTAATACGTTCGACAATTCCCTGACATTGCCTTTCCAGGGATAATTTGAAAATTCCCGAAGCGCCAGGGTAATTATTTTTTTATTATATTCAGACACATGAAATGTATCGAGGATATGCAGGGTGATCGGATATAAATCTTCTATTCTGTCACGAAGCGGAGGAACATAGAGATGAAGGACATTCAAACGGTAATAGAGATCTTCACGGAAGCTTCCCTCGGCTACCTTTTCCCCTAAGTTCTCATTTGTTGCAGCGATCACTCTCACATTCACGGGGATGACCTGGTTCCCACCGACTTTTATTACTTCCTTCTGTTCTATTACCCTCAGCAAGCGCCCCTGGACATCAAAATTGAGTTTCCCGATCTCATCAAGAAATATCGTACCATTGTGAACAATTTCAAAGTAGCCGGGTTTCCCTCCCTTTTTTGCACCTGTGAACGATCCTTCCTCGTAGCCGAACAATTCGGCTTCAAGAAGATTCGGAGGAATTGCGGCACAGTTTATGGCGATAAAAGGTCCTTTTTTCCGCTTGCTTTCATTAACGATGCTATGTGCAAAAAGCTCTTTGCCGGTACCGCTCTCCCCGGTTATTAAAATTGTAAAATCCGTCGCTGAAAACTTTTTCGCTTTTTCTATGGTTTCCACTATGGAATCATGATTCCCCAAAATATCATCAAAGGTGAAGTTCTTTGCCGTCAATCCTCTTGCGTGGAGTGAGAACCTGATATCCTCTTCCATCTTCTGAACTTTGTCAGCTTCGTGAATGGAACAGACCCCGCCAAAATTTATTCCATCCAGTTTGATTGGAACCGAATGGATAATTACGTTCTTGTCGTTGATGCTTTCAATAGATTCATATTCATTATTATTGGTGATCGCCTTCAAAAGCCCGGTTTTCTTGAGGACAAAATCATTATACTTTCCCAATACGTCATGACCGGGGATTTTGAATATCTGTTCCGAAACGGTGTTGAACACAGTGATCTTTTTATGGATATCAATGGCGATAATTCCTTCTTCCGTTTCATTCACGATCGTTAATAATTGAATCCTTTTTTGTTTTTCGTCCAATTTCGACCACGCCACTTTATACGCATTGTCCAGTGCGTATTCGATCCATTCCTCACTCGATTCAACCAGTATCGTCCTGAATCCATGCTCACCGGCAATATCGCAGGTCAGGCCGCCGCCAACGATAGCATGTCTTTCACTGTTCAATTTATTAATTTTATTGTTCAGCTCTGTTCGTGTTTCAAATTTGAATTCCAGGATCTCTCTGCCGAGAACTTTTTCTAGTGTTGCAATATCCTTATGAATACCGCGAAAATTTCCAAGTACCAGGGTTTCCTTTACCTCACCGGCTTTCAATATGGCCTTTAAAACCTCCATGCTGCCTATCTTAATAGGGACAACGGGAATGTTGATATGTTCTTTTATTATCGAATCGGTCCCTTCACGTGCAACAATGACGTCGATACCCTCTGCTTCCATTTTCCGTGCTGTTGCAATGGCCTCCTCTATGGCGGCATAAATAGCCCATAGACAGACCCCCTTCTTCTTCGATATTTTTTTTGCTTCACTTACTAATTTTTTATACGGGGCAACGAGCCCTATTCTGATATCGCCCATTCCGCTCTATCCTTGCCGACAACTGAGTGTTCACAACATGTATTGAACACATTGAAAAAAAGGTAAAGGTCACTTGAAACCTGAAAGTGTTGTTGTGTATCAAATTATTTTCACAGTATCAATATCATCTGAAAAGCGGGAGTAGACCGATCATCGGGCCGAGAGACACTGTGAAAGCCGTATCTTGCTTCACCTACATTTTGTAGGAGTCAAATAACCGGCGCTCCGCTTCGCCTTCGATCGAAGCGGTAACTTCCACGAACGGCGTCAGAGAAGAATGTTTCAGTTTGTTCTTCAGCAGTTCATCGATCTGATAGATCCCCGCCGCGTTAACAAGCTTGATTCCAATACGTACGGGTTTTGTTTGTCCTTTTTCAATATTCACTCCCGCGATGGCTTGCGCGGATATGGAATGAATGTTCACTTTTCCCGCTTCAAAGGGTATCCGTGAACGGCCTTCCGTCATGTCGAGCGCGTCGGCGACTTTAAGAACACCCGCTTCGATGGTCAGGCATTCTTCATCCGCGTCATGGGCGACCACGGCATGGAGTGTTTCTGAAACCATGATTGTCAGATCCGGTTCGTCATAGAGCCCCTCCAGCAGTTCACGCACTTTCCGAAACGCGATAAAGAGGCTGTACCGTTCGTGATCATCACGATGCACCGAAATGCCGGTATCGTGGAAACATGCCGCCAATACGACGATCAGCTCCGCATCTCCAGCGGTCAGGCCATGATCTTTCACCACACTCGGTTCTACTCCTCCTTCGACCAATAAGCGGAGTATACGCAGGGCGGCATTTGCTACGATACGAATATGTACCTCTCCATGATCGCTGATTCCGGAACGGTCAACCGCGTTGACGTTCGCGCACTTCCAGATCTGAAACAGTTCTTTATCAGCGTTGATCCGCTTTATTAAAAGCTGCAGCTTTTTGTTGTTTCGCGCGGGTAGTTTGAATTCCATACAATGTTCCTCAGTTCCTCCGTGTCTCGAAAAACGTCCGTCACATCAGATCCGGGCTGCTGAAGACAGGTCCGGGCACCTTGTCACCGACAGGCATCCGCACCTAGTTCTCGAACATCATGGTCACCTCATAGCTGCCATAGCTCGGTGGCGACGTACAGACATTGTTGGTGCACTTGTAAGCCAGCTTGATCATTTTTTCATTCTCGGTGAGGATATCCGCGGTAAATCCGCGGATCCCTTTTGATTTCGCGTATTCGATCATTTTATCCTGCAGGCAGGAACCAAGCCCCTGTCCCTGCCACTCGGGCCGGATCATGTATGCTATGTCGGCAAGCCTGGTCGCCTGATCCATATAGTAACAGGAACTGCCGACAACACATTCATCTTCTTCTTTTTCACCGGTGACCGCGACAAAGGCCATTTCATGCTCATAATCCACGTTACACAGATGCTGCGCCTTTGATTCGGAAAGAGAGTTGAGCTTGGTGAAAAACCGCGTAATAACATCTTTCGGACTGAGATGATAGAACAGGTCCTGAAGTCCGCTGTAATCGCTTGCCCTGGCCGGCCGGATCAAAACCTTGGTGCCGTTCCTCAGCTCGATCTCACGATCTTCATCATGCGGATAGGCACCCCTGCTTTTCAGAACCTGGTCTTTGCGGACATACCCAAGCCTTTTCGCCTCTTCCAGCAGCCAGGGGCGGAAATCCGGGTGCGCGATCTCGATAAGCGAAAGGGCCCGCTCACGGATGGATTTTCCAAATAGATAGGCGGTCCCATACTCGGTGATGACATAGTGGATCTCCGATCGAGAAATGGTCACCCCTTCCCCCTCATGCAAAAGCGGCCGTATACGTGAGTTTTCACCGTCTTCCGTAATAGAAGAAAGACAGACAATGGGCTTTCCCCCGGGTGATCCGGCAGAACCCCGGAGAAATTCGGGCTGCGTGGATACACCGCTGTAAAATTCCCCCTCGAACTGATCCGAGCACACCTGCCCCGTAAGATCTATGGCAAAGGCCTGAGTGACGGAGACAAGCTTGCTGTTCCTGGCCAGTATCGCGGGATCACATATGTATTCTATGGGATAAAAGGCCACTGTCGGGTTTCTGTCAACAAAATCGTAGAGTCGCCTGGTCCCCAAACAATAGCTCGCGACAACCTGGCCCTTATGAAGTGTCTTGGCATTCCCGGTTACTATCCCTTCTTCGATAAGATCGATGATCGGTTCGGTTATGACATCGGAGTGGATCCCCAGATCCCTCCTGTTGGCAAGATATTTGAGCATCTCATTGGGGATCCTCCCCAGCCCGATCTGCAGGGTGGAACCATCTTCAATGATCCTGGCAACATAGCGGGCTATCTGTTCCGAAATGGCATCCATTATATGGGGATGGGTATATTCGGCAACAGGAGTATCCACCAGGACCGCGTGGTCTATGCAATCAACGGGGATCACCGTGTCGCCGAGTGTCCACGGCATGTTCGGATTGATCTCCGCAATAACGGTCCTCGCCTGTTCCACCGCGGTTCTGGTAATGTCCACGGATACCCCCAGGCTCACATGTCCATGTTTATCGGGGAGAGATACCTGGATAAGAGCGACATCGGGAACCACTCTGCCGCTCCGGAACAGGGCACATGCCTGCGGCAGGGAAATGGGGACATAATCGGCCCGGCCTTCATTGACGATCTCACGGGTATCGGTCCCGACGAAAAATGATCTATGATGATATTTCGTATGCGGCACACCGTCTTTTCTGGGAACAGCACCGTCCGTCAGAAAGTGCAGCAGATGGACATCAGCGGGCTTTGTTTCCAGGTTCTCAAGGGCCATGATCAATGTTCGTGGTGTTGCGCATGCGGTCGCGATAAAAACCTTGTCCCCCGGTCTGATAACGGAAACCGCCTCGTCCGGTGTTGTTAATTTGTCCTGAAAGATCTTTGACATTTCTTGAACAGAAAATCCTGCAGGTTCTTCTCTCATAATAAAACCCCCGATAAAAATTGCATGAAAGTAAACCCGTTTGCGTTTATATGATTGTGGTCTGGTTCCGGTATTTGTACCACATGTTTTCGAATTCGGGGTGATATATTTACAAATTTTTTGTGCGGGATCACTAACAGTTTGTAATTATTGGGAATATGTGAATATGGCATATTCTGAAAACGCTGCCAACTAAAAAGGGCTACAGACTGATACTCTGTAACCCTTTTTATTTCTGGCACGCCCACCTGGATTCGAACCAGGGACCTTCGGATTCGTAGTCCGACGCTCTATCCAGCTGAGCCATGGGCGCGCGCTGTTCCGTTATAAATGGCGGAGAGAGGGGGATTCGAACCCCCGGTACACCTTTTGGGGCGTACAATCGCTTAGCAGGCGATCGCTTTCAGCCACTCAGC